>CAZCEX010000048.1:0-14613 GCA_964497785.1 uncultured Thermoanaerobaculia bacterium
CCACTCGCGCGGCATCCATCCCCACTGCCAGGGCAGGAAGGTGCGCTCGGGGTGGGGCATGATGGCGAGGTGTCGGCCGTCAGGGGAGCACAGGGCGGCGATCCCGGATGGGGAACCGTTGGGGTTGAAGGGGTAGGCTTCGGTCGGCTCGCCGTCGTCGTCGACGTAGCGCACCGGCGCAAGGTCTTCTCCGGTGACTCGGTTGAGTACGGCGTCGTCAGGGAAAAAAGCCCTGCCCTCGCCATGCTGGAGCCAGATTCCGAGCACCGAACCCTCCATGCCCTGGAGCATGATCGACGGACTCTCGAGGACCCTGACGGTGGCGAAGCGAGATTCGAATCGGCCGGATGAGTTGCCGATGAATCGGGGTTGTTTCACGTCGTCGAGACCCCGGTAAGGAACCCACCCGAGCAGTGCAAACAGTTGGCAGCCGTTGCACACACCGAGGCTGAATGTGTCGGGGCGGCCGTGGAATCGTTGGAACTGTTTCCACAGCTCCGGGTTGAACCGAGCCACGCCGGCCCACCCCTTTGCCGAATCGAGTACATCGGCGTAGGAGAATCCGCCGACGGCTGCAACGCCACGGAAACCGTCGAGCTCGACGCGGCCGCTCAGGAGGTCTGACATGGTGATATCCCACGCTTCGAAGCCGGCCATGTGAAAGGCCGACGCCATCTCGCGGTCGGAGTTGGAACCTTCTTCGCGCAGAATTGCCACCTTCGGTCGTCGCTCGAGGATACCGAGCCTCTGAGGGGTGGGCTCGGGTTGAAAGGAGAGTGTGTATGCCGGTGTCCGGCGGTGGGCCAGACCTGTTTCCTCTTGGTCGACGTGGGCCGGGTCAGCCTGCCGCCTCTCGAGCCGGAACGAGGTGGCTTCCCAAATGTCGCGTAACCTTCGAACATCGTCGTCGATGACGATCTCGCCGTTGACGGACACCCGGACGGTGGACTCAGCCAGGGTCTCGCCGATGACCGAACAGGGCACCCGAGCAGCCGCGAAGGCATTGCTGGCGGTCTCGAGGTCGCTCTCGTCGACCTCGATCACCAGGCCCAATTCTTCGGCAAAGAGTATGGCGAGAGGATCGACCGTGTCGGTGGTCGTGATGTCGACGGCGAGGCCGGTGTTTCCGGCAAACGCCATCTCGAGCAGGGTCGTGACGAGACCGCCGTCCGACCGATCGTGTCCGGCGCTGATGGTGCCGGAGTCGAGTAGATCCTGGACAACGCCGAATGCCCTCGCCAGGACCTCGGCGTCGTCGACATCAGCAGTGGTGTCACCGGTTTGTGCGAATACCTGCGCCAGCGCCGAACCACCGAGCCGGTATCGGCCTGCGCCGAGATCGATGTAGAGCAGTCGACCGCGCCCGGGCAGTTCGAGATCGGGCGTTGCGGTCAGGCGAATGTCGGGGCAGGTGACGTAGGCAGAGATGACCAGAGATCCCGGTGCCTTGACCGTTTCCGTGCCGCCGCTGGGCGTGGGCGCGAGGGCGGCCATTGAGAGGCTGTCCTTGCCGCCGTCGACTGCGATGCCGAGTTCGAGCATGATGTCTTTCATCGCGACCAGGGCGTCGTGCATCGCTGCGCCCTCGCCGGGGAGCTTGGCGGCCCACATCCAGTTGGCCGAGCAACGAATATCCTCGAGCTTGCTGACCCGGGCCCAGACGATATTGGTGAGGGCTTCGCCGACGCTCATGCGAGCCATGGCGGTTGGGTCGATGAGCCCCTTGATCGGCTGTTCGCCGATGCTCGTGGCCCCACCTGTGGTCTCGAAGTGACTGTGGGCGATGACTGCCACGTCGGCCACGGTGAGCTGCAGGGGACCCGCGCACTGCTGTCGGGCCACGAGACCGGTGACTGCCCGGTCGACCTTGGTCGTCAAGAATCTCTTCGAACCCACCGACAGCAGGCGCAGCACCCGCTCGAGCGCATCGGTGACGTCGATGGTCGACGGGAGCTGGAGCGGCGCCAGAGTGGGGCGTTCGCGATCGAGCTTGAATACCTTTTGGGGCATGTCCCCGAGCACGTGCTCGAGGTCCATGTCGACCGGGGTCGATTGGTCGGAGGCGTCGTGCACCACGATGCGGCCGTCACCCGTGACCGTGCCGACGACCGCCGACTGGACCTTTTCCCGACTGCAGAGTGCTGTAAAGAGTTCGGCGTGTTCCGGTTTGATAAGAAGAGCATCGTTCTCCTGGTACTCGGCGCCCCAGATCTCCAATACCGAAAGGGTCTCATCGCCTACCGGCAAGGCCCTGATCTCGATCAAGGCACCCTGTGGGTCGACCAACTCCTTGAGCACGTTGCAGTTGCCTCCAGCGCCTTGATCGTGGATGGAAATGATTGGATTTTTTTTGCCGAGTTCAGAGCACGCCCGAATGACACGATTGACCTTCTGCTCCATCTCGGCATCGCCTCGCTGGACGGCGTTGAAGTCGAGCTCGGCGGCGTTTTCTCCCTGCACCATTGACGAGGCGGCGCCGCCACCCATGCCGATCCGGTAGGCCGGCCCGCCGATCTTGACGACCAGCATTCCGGGCTCGGGCGCCCCCTTGACGGCATGTCGTGAATCCATCTGGCCGATGCCGCCCGAAAACATGATGGGCTTGATCCACTCGCGGCGTTCGCCGCTCGGCAGGCGTTGACCGAAGGACCGGGTGTAGCCCGCGATGACCGGCTCACCGAACTTGTTGCCATAGTCCGATGCGCCGTTCGACGCCTCGATCTCGATCTCAAGCGGCGAGGCCAGGTTGTCTGGGTAGGCGAAGGAATTGTCCTCCCAGGGGAGGTCATAGCCGGGAATGTGCAGGTTGCCGACGCAGTATGCCGCCGTGCCCGCAACAATGAGTGAGGCGCGGCCGGTCGCATGGCCGTCACGGATGCGTCCGCCGGTCCCGGTTTCGGCGCCGGGGAACGGCGCAACCCCGGAGGGGAAGTTGTGGGTCTCGGCCGTCAGCGTGAGGTCGAGGTCGACGGTCCGCAGCACGAGCGGCCCGGAGGTTCCCGGTTTGGCTGGCAGGAGAGTCAAGACCTTTCGCCCGCGGATCGAAGACGAGTTGTCGCGAAATGCGATGACGGAGTTGTTGGGGTTGGCTTCGAGGGGTTCCTTGACCATCGCCATCAGGTGGCGTGGCCGCTCCTGTCCGTCGATGATGAGGCGTCCACCGAAGAACCAGTGGCGAGAGTGCTCGGAGTTGGATTGAGCAATGTCGAACAGCTCCACCGTCGTCGGGTTGCGTTTGACGGTGTCACGGAAGAGGTAGGTGTAGTAGTCGAGGTCCCAGTCGTCGAATGCCAGCCCCATTTCGGCGTCGAGCTTTTCGAGAGCAGCTCGGCCAAACTCGATCACGGGTACGAATCGAACCGGTTCTGGCGACACACCGTGCTCGAACGACTGGAGGGGCGCCGGATAGAGGCACTCCGTCATGCGATCGTGCACGAGGGCGAGGAAAGAACTCAGTTGGTCCTGGTTGAGAACGCTGGGGCTGTGAAGGAGGTAACGCCGGGATCTCTCGATCCTGAGGACCTTGTCGAGTCCGCAGGCTCGACAGATTGCGACAGCATTGGTCGACCATGCTGTCGAGAAGCTCAGTCGCGGGCCGACTTCGAGCACAGGACCACAGGTCGGGTTGAGAAAGGAGTGATCCCCGAAGGCCTCGGGTTCGAACGTCTCCGAGAGCAACCAGGTCAGGGTTCTTTGCTCTTCATCAGAGAGTGGAGCCGAAGTCTGCACGTTGAAGCAGTACTCGGTCCCGATGTCTTCGACGAGTTCCGTGACTCGAGCGTGGACGATGGAGACGAGTGCATTGAGCTTGGCTTCGGTGAGCCCTGGTGACCGGAAGAGGTGCGTGATGCTCATGCGGGGTTTGTAGCAGGTTGAACACGCCTTTTCCAGCATCGATCGTTGAGGCGACGGTCGATTTCGGTGCACCGCTGGGCGACATTGAGGTATTATTGTGTCCATGGATAAGGCGATGCGTAGTGTGCTGGTTGTCGGAACGGAGCCGAATCTTCACGATCGGCTGGAACCGCTGCTTCAGCGGCGTCACTTCGATGTCGACCGCGTAGCAGACTCGTCCGCTGCCTTGTCCCTGATCGAGGCGGTGGCCATCGATATTCTGGTCTTGTCGGGCTCGTCGACCCGGCCGACGGTCAGCGAGCTGCTCGAGGCGATCCGAGGTCCAAAGAGCCCGTGCCGCCGGTCGGCGGTATTGGTATTCGACGCTCCACGCGATGTCGCTGAGGTAGTTGAAAAATCCGACAGCAGTGAAGCAACGCGATTCTTGACCAGTGATGCCTCGGTTGACGAGCTCGACGAGGCAGTGGCTTCGCTGCTTCGAGAATCCCCTCGCGTATCGGTCAGACTTAGCATCAGAATCGAAGCTCAGCTGGGCAACGGTTCTACGATGGTGCTCACGCAGACGGAAAACGTATCTTTGGGAGGCATGCTCGTGCGCATGACGCGGCCGCTGCCGGCCGAAGCAGGGCTTCGATTCGAGCTGTTGCTCCCTGCTGGTTTTTCTTCAGTCTCTGGCATAGGGCAGGTCGTCCGGCTGACCCAGGACTTGCAAGGGCGCATCACCGGAGTCGGAATGAAGTTCGGTTCCTTCGACGGCGATGGGAAGACCATGCTGAAGACCTACATGGATCGCTCGCTCCAGTAGCTGACCTCTCAACCATTCGGCGCCGTCGGTGCTTGCCTCGGACTCTGGAGGCGGTTATGGTCGCTTTCGTTGTGGACTCGGACGCAACGTCGGAATTGGAGCCAGCCATGACCACCTATCGCGAGGCCGGAGTGGATATCGATGCCCAGGACCAAGCCCTGGAGCGGGTCAAGAAATTGGTTCGGGGCACCTACACCGAAGGTGTTCTGTCGGATCAGGGCGCTTTCGGGGGCATGTTCAAGGTTCCGAAGGGATTGAAGCAACCGGTTCTGGTCGCGTCGGCGGACGGTGTCGGCACGAAGCTCAGGATCGCTTTCCTTTCGGGGCGGCATGGAACTGTCGGACAGGACCTGGTGAATCACTGCATCAACGACATTCTCGTTCAGGGTGCTCGTCCGCTCTTCTTCCTGGATTACCTGGCGACCGGGAAGCTCGACCCGGAGGTCGTCGCCGAGGTGATTGGTGGAGTGGCGGCAGCGTGCTCTGCCCAGGGTGTGGCCCTGCTTGGCGGTGAGACCGCAGAGATGCCGGGTTTTTACGGAGATGGCGAGTACGATCTCGCCGGCTTCATCGTTGGTGTCGCGGCGCGAAAATCAGTGCTTGATAGCTCGAAGGTCCGGGCCGGCGACGTGCTCGTTGGCCTGCCGTCGGACGGTCTGCATACCAACGGGTACTCGCTCGCGCGCAAGATCTTCTTTGAGACGATGGTTTGCTCGTGGGACACAGAGGTTCCCGAGCTTGGGCATACGGTTGCCGATGAGCTGCTCAAGATCCACCGCTGTTACTTGCGTTCGGTGTGGCCACTCTTGAAGAAAGACCGAGTGCACGCGATCGCCCACATCACCGGTGGTGGACTGGCCGACAACCTCCCCCGGGTTTTGCCTGATGGACTGCGGGCCATCGTCAAAGTTGGCGCCTGGGATATGCCACCGGTCTTCAGGTTGATGGCTGATCGCGGCGAGGTTCCCGAAGACGACATGTGGCGAACCTTCAACATGGGGGTCGGCATGGTCCTGATCGTGCCTGCAAAGGCGCTCGGGAAGGTCCTCAAGGCGCTCGGCAAGAATGATGTGAAGGCCTTTGCCATGGGCAATGTTGTTGAAGGAGAACGTGGGATCGAGCTTGATCACCCCCCGGCTGGATATCCCAGCGGGGTGCGGTAAGAACTACCGGACGTTTTCGAGATCGACGGTGAGCTGGAGCACCAGCTTCTGAAGAGCGGATGCGTCATCCACATCGAGCGAGATCGGCTCGAGGGTGTGGATTGTGGACCCTTGATTGTCCTGAATCCTGAAGGCCAACTCAACGCTGCGCATCTGTTTGAAAATATTTGAGTTCAGGCTCTGCTCAATGCGCCGCTTGAGATCTCGGGTATTGGCGGATTTGCCCGAAAGCAGGGAGTCCAGGTCCAGGTCCGCCGTCTGTGAAACCCGCCGCCGCCGATCCGCCGCCGCCTCAGTCGCCTCTCGGCGCAGACCGTCGAGCTCGGCCAGAATGTCCGTCTGATTGGAGATCTGAACGCGTTTCATTGGCGGCGGTTCGATACTGCTCTCCTGGCCGGAACTGGTGTCGAACTCAACCTCGTCTTCTTCGCCGTCGATGCTGGTGGATTCGGCAAGGGCCTCGGGTGGCGCCTCATCCTCCACAGCCTCTGGCGTGTCGATTTCGTCTTCCGGTGTATCAAATTCTGAATCAGGCAGTGAGGGCGCAGTCGTCTCTTCGGGGGAAGGGCTCTCATCGTCCTTGACAGGCGCCAGGTCAGATTCTTGGTCGGCTTCGTCGATCTCCAGGAGATCGACCTCGTCCTCTCGACCTTTGTATTCTGCATTCGGGTCGAATGCCGGATCCCCGTCAGGCTCGGGTTCTTCGAATTCCAAGACCTCGACCTCGTCGTCAAAGTCCGCTCCATCTGAATCCGCTTGGTAGCTTGGTGCGGCCGCTGAGTCAGCTTCGAACTCGGAATCTGGGCTGTGTTCGGGCGTGAACTCCGCTCCTGGCTCGTTATCGGTTTTCGGGATGTCCCCCCAAACCTCTTCGTGGTCTGTCTCCGAGTCCCCATCTCGGCCAATATCGTCCTCCGGCGCCGACTCGGGCGCCGAGTCCGAGGGGGGTGGTCCCTGCGCATCGTCCTCTGGTTTTTCGTCGCCCAACTCTGGAGGACTGGATTCTGTCGCCGAAGCATCCGTGGTCTCTTGCGTTGGTGGTGTGGTCGTTGCCGCCTCTTCCTCCGCGGAAGTCTCACTCAAGGGGACCGGCGCATCGACCTGGGTTGCCTCCTGCGGCTGCGCTTCGGTAACACTGCCGGCCTCAGCTTCAGCGGCTGGAGTTGATGGTTGGGGCTGAACCTCCGCCGCCGGCGCTGGAGCGCTATCGGCCTCGTCGTACAGACCTCGTCCGACACCCTCTTCGGCGGCGCGAGCGAGCGACGCTGCCGAGATCGACCTGCGCTGACCGGTTGTTTTCGGCGGGCTGGTAGGGGTTTGCGGTGGAGATGCCGGTGTCCGGGAGGTGACCTCGGTCTGTGGAGAGGCCATTCTCTTGCGCAGCTTTCGCAGGGTGATCTTGGTGATTTCTTTGAGCGTTTCGAAGACCCCTTCACCATTGATCGCTGAGGCAACGTGAAAGGCGTATTCACCGTCGGGATTGAGGTCGGCGTTGAGCTCCTCTTCCGAGAGGACGTTCTGGAGGTCGCGCTTGTTGTACTGCAAAACCAGAGGCAGATCGTCAATGCCGAGACCGAGCTCTTCGATGTTCTCGGCGAGGCTGCGAAAACTCTCGATATTCGCCTCGCGCATGGGGCGTTGGGAATCGGCAACGAAGACCAACCCGTCAACGCCCTTGAGCACGAGCTTGCGGGTGGTGTTGTAAAAGACCTGGCCCGGTACGGTGTAGAGCTGGAGCCTGGTTTTGAAACCGCCGATTGTTCCGACCTCGATGGGAAGGAGGTCGAAAAAGAGGGTCCGGTCAGACTCGGTCTCCAAAGACACCATCTCGCCGCGGGAGTTCGGCGAGGTCTTGGCATAGATATAACTGAGATTGGAGGTTTTTCCGCACAGACCAGGACCGTAATATACGATCTTGGCCGCCATCTGCATCGTCGCCCAGTTAAAGAAAACCATGATTCCAAAGCGCCTACAAGCGCCGATCAACGCTAACACACCGACTGCCGACTTTCAATTGCCAGCCCAGGCGTTAGGAGCCTCTAGGAGGGTGTAGTGCATAGTATTGGCGGCGCCTTTCGGGCGGCGCGAAGCCCCATTTTGTATGGATTCCCGTCCCGAACTCAGAGTACTGCGGCGAAAATCCGCCTCAATGGGACCTTCGCGGCGCTCCGAAACCCTCTCGCGCCCTATGCAATACAAGCTCCTAGCGTTCAGTCAATTGCCGCAAAGACACCAAAGTCGAAGCCATTACCCGATGGTACAATGTTTTCCAGTTCGTAGAGTGGCCTGCTACCTCGCGTTGCGAGGGAGGGGTTCGCCTCGGCGGTCTGGAGTCAAATGAGTGCAGTGGAACTGAACACGCGGGAGCGTTCCGTTCTCGAGGCGATTGCGGGTATCTTCCTCCGCACCGGTCGGGCGGTGGCGTCCCATCAGGTCGCCGGCCGCCCGATCCAACGACTCTCGCCGGCATCGATTCGCGGCGTGATGGCTCGACTCGAGGAGAGGGGCCTTCTTTCAAGGTCCCACTCGTCGGCCGGGTGTGTGCCGACAGACCAGGGGTTGCGGACCTTTCTCGACCTCGACCTGCCGCGGCGGCGGCCATCGGCTCACCTCCGCCGTCGGGTGGAAGCGAGTTTCAAAGAGTTGAGGCGTGCCGGTGTGGATGATTTTCAGTGGGTTGCCGGCCTTGCTGCCGATCTGACGAACGAGGCTGGGGTCGTCGTGCGCCCGATGAGAGATGACCCGGTATTGGAGTCGATTACGTTGGTTCCTCTTGGTGGGGGCAGGGTATTGGGGGTGCTGGTGACTGCCGACGGTTGGATCGGCAAGCAGGTGACCTCCGTACCCGAGAGCAGGCGAGACGCTGAGCTCTCTCGCCTCGCTGTACGGACGACGGCTCGTTTTCGTGGCATGAGCTTCCGGTGTATTCGTGACCGGATCAAGCATGATACAGAAGGAGATCGGCGGGATTCGGATTGGGAAAGGGATACCCTCCTCGGGGTTTTCCCCCGCGACGAGGGCGGCGAAGTGCTCGTCAAGGGTGCCGAAAACCTCATCGAACACGAGGCTTTCTCCGAGGTCGACCGGATCAGATCGGTATTGAAAGTACTGGACGACAGGCCTCAGATCGCGTGTGAGTGGCGACGCGCTTTGGCCGAGGGGCCGACAGGGGTGGTCATAGGAAGTGAATCTCGGCTCACCGCGAGCGGGAATCTCGGCATGGTGGCGACGTTATTCTATAAAGGAGACTGTGCAGCCGGGGCTGTGGGCATCGTCGGACCGAGGCGCATGGATTATGGTCGTATCGTGTCGATTGTCCGGTGCATCGGTGAGACCCTATCCGAGTATCTCGGTGAACAGGGATGTGCGGAATCGCCCGAACCGGGCTTCTTGAAGTCGGCCCGAGGGTCGTGTATCGATGGACGAGGAGCGGAGTGAGATCGATGAGTATTGAGAATAATATGTCCGTGGGGTCCGATGAGGATACGGCAGAGGTGATCGAAATCGAGGTGATCGACGACGACGGTGTGCCGGCGTCAGCGTTCCCCGACGAAGACCAGGCCGGAGATGGTGGGCGCGAACCGGACGATACGAAGCAAAACAGTGAGATCGAGGAACTGACGAAGGAGATTGAACATCTTCGTGAAATGTATCTTCGCAAGCTGGCAGAGTTCGACAACTACAGGAAAAGGACGGAGAGAGGGAGGGAAGATTTCGAGAAAACTGCTGGCGAAGCAATCGTTTTGGATTTGATCCCGGTTCTCGACAACTTCGAGCGAGCTCTCGAACACGCTTCTGAATCAGAGCCGGAGGTATTCCGCGAGGGTGTCAGCATGATCTCCAAGCAGTTGATGGGTGTACTCGGTCGGCGGGGGCTCGAGCAATTCGATCCTCAAGGGCAGGTCTTTGAACCGGAATTGCACGAAGCGGTGCAAAGGGTTGTCGACCCGGATCATCCCCCCGGGACTGTGGCATGGGTTCTCGCCAGGGGATACCGTTTTGGCGGGCGCCTCGTTCGTCCTGCGATGGTGGGTGTGAGCATGGCCACCCCGGACTCGACTCCCCCAGCCGCTGCCGCTACCAGTGACGAGGATGCGTCGTGAGTAAGATCATCGGAATCGACCTCGGGACCACGAACTCTTGCGCCGCGGTCGTCGACGTTACGAAGCCGGTTGTGATCCCGAATCGAGAGGGGGCTCGCACGACCCCGTCGGTGGTCGCATTCACGGCTTCCGGAGACCGGTTGGTCGGCCAGATCGCTCGGCGGCAGGCGATGACAAACCCCGAGAATACCGCGTACGCAGTGAAGCGCCTGATCGGCAGGCGCTTCGATGCAGAGGAGGTCAGGTGGGCGCGTTCGCTGGTGCCGTACGAGATCGTCGAGTCGGAAAACGGAGACGCCTGGGTTTGCATTCAGGGTCGGGATATGAGTCCGCAGGAGATTTCGGCCGCGGTGCTCCGTGAGGTCAGGGAGTTCGCCCAGGAGTTCGTCGGCGAGGAGGTGGTCCAGGCCATCATCACCGTGCCGGCCTACTTCGACGACAGCCAGCGGCAGGCCACGAAGGATGCGGGGACCATTGCCGGGCTCGAGGTGCTGCGGATCATCAACGAGCCGACGGCAGCCTCCCTGGCGTACGGTTTCGGCAAAGAAAAGAACGAGGTGATCGCCGTCTACGACCTCGGCGGCGGCACCTTCGATATTTCGATCCTTGAGATCGGGGAAGGCATCATCGAGGTCAAGTCGACGGCCGGCGATACCTTCCTTGGTGGCGAGGACTTCGATGCTCGGGTCATCGAGTACCTGCTCGAGGAGTTCAAGCAGGAAACGGGCATCGACATGTCCGACGATTCCATGGCGATGCAGCGCATCAAGGAGGCAGCCGAAGCCGCGAAATGCGACCTGTCGACCCACGAGGTAACGGATGTGTCATTGCCCTTTATTGCTGCCGACCATACAGGGCCCAAGCACCTCCAGGTTCGGGTGACCCGCAGTCGTTTCGAGGAGCTCGTGAAGGACCTCGTCGACCGGACGCTCGAGCCCTGCCGCAATGCGCTCGAAGCGGCCCGACTCGAAGTCGAGGATATCGAGCAGGTCATTCTCGTCGGTGGGCAGACTCGAATGCCTTTGGTGATCGACAGGGTGAGTCAATTTTTTGGGCGCCAACCGTGCCAGGACATCAACCCCGACGAAGTCGTGGGAGTCGGCGCGGCAATCCAGGGAGGAATCCTCCTCGGCGAGGTCAAAGACCTCATCCTGCTCGACGTCACTCCCTTGTCGCTCGGTATCGAGACTCACGGCGGGTTGTTTACCAAGATCATTGACCGCAACTCGACCATCCCGACCAAAAAATCGATGGTCTTCACCACCGTGGCGGACAACCAGACCACGGTGGAGGTGCACGTCCTCCAGGGTGAGCGCGGGATCGCCAGCGAAAACAGGTCTCTGGGGCGTTTTGATCTTATTGGCGTACCGCCGTCGCCACGGGGAGTCCCGCAGATCGAGGTGACATTCTCGATCGACTCCAACGGTATCGTCCATGTTGGGGCCCAGGATCTCGCGACCGGCAAGGCGCAGAGCATCGAGGTCAATCCCGCCGGTGGGCTGACGAAGACCGAGATCGACGGGCTCATCACCGAGGCCGACAAGTACCGAATGGAAGACCAGGAACGACGCGAGATTCGCCACCTACAGAACCGGCTCGAGGGCCTTCTCTATACGAACGAAAGGGTCGTTCGCGAGTTTGGTGGCAGTCTTGATCCCCAAGACCGGGACCAGGTGAGGGCGACCCTGCACCGGGTCCGCAAGGCGGTCACTTGTGAAGAAAGGTCCGTCCTCGAAGAGGCTATTCTCGCCATGCAGGAGTCGTCCCAGATCCTCACCGATGTCATCATGATGGATCCCATGCAGGCTCTGGGCATGACCAACCTCCCGGCGCCCGAAGACACTGTGGTAGATGACGGCGAGTAAGTAACCATGACGGCAGCAACGCAGCGCGATTATTACGACGTCTTAGATGTGGGCCGGGACGCTCCTGTTAGTGAGATCAAGAAGGCCTACCGACGCCTGGCGGTCGAGTTTCACCCCGACAAGAACCCCAATAACGCAGAGGCGGAGGAGCGTTTCAAGGAGGCCTCGGAAGCCTACGCCGTGCTCTCGGACCCGGGCAAGCGGGAACGATATGACCGATTCGGCCACCAGGGTATCGGTGGGCAGGAGTTCTCAGGCTTCGACCCCAACGCGTTCGGCGATTTTGCGGACATTCTGGGTGATATGTTCGGTTTTGGATTTGGAGACATCTCTTCGCGGCGGGGACGCCAGCGGGGGGGGCCGCGGCGTGGCCGGGATCTCCAGTACACGCTTCGTCTTTCTCTCGAGGAGGTAGCGACGGGTACCGAAAAGACCGTCCGTATTCCACGCAGCGAATCGTGCACCGTGTGCGATGGAAGCGGTTCCGAGCCTGGTACCTCTCCGGAGAACTGCAGCACCTGCGGAGGTGCGGGTCAGGTCATGTTTCGGCGTGGGTTTTTGTCGGTTGCACAGACCTGTCCGACCTGCGCAGGAGGAGGGCGCGTCAACCGTCATCCGTGCACCGAGTGTTCGGGGCGCGGAGAGACCGAGAATGAGGCGACCCTTCGGGTGCACGTTCCGGCAGGAGTAGACAACGGGATGCGCCTTCGCCTGGCCGGCGAGGGCGAGGCCGGGCGCCACCAGGGACCGTCGGGCGATCTCTACGTGGTCATGGCGGTCGAGCCTCACGATCTGTTCAACAGAGAGGGCCAGCATCTGCATTTTGAACTTCCTGTGTCGGCGTTCCAGGCCATGCTGGGCGCCAACGTAGCGATCGTTACGATCCTTGGCGAGGACAAAGAGGTCTCGATCGAAGCGGGCGCCCAGCCGGGTGACGTGCTCAGGATCCGGGGGGCAGGGATGCCGAATGTCGACAGCCAGAAACGTGGAGACCTCTACGCCCACCTCAAGGTGATCATTCCGGAGCGATTGAGCACGGATCAGCGGCTACTCGTCGAAGAGGCCGCGCGGGCCGTGGGCGACGTTGTCGAAAACGGTTCCCACAAGGGCCTGTTCGATAAGCTGAAACGTGCACTCGGAAGCGAGTGACCTCCTGCAGACAGGTGGGGTGTGGCTGACTCAGAGTATCTGGTTGTCGAGGCGGTGCTGGCGAGTTCCCAGGAGGAACCGCTTGCAGAGCTGGTCGGGGCACATTCTGCTCTTGGTGCGCATCTGACGCCTGTTGGCGCCGATCGTATGCGTGCGACGGTCTATTTCGGCAGTGAATGTGCCAGCGACGCTGAAGAGATGTTGGCCGCCTGCGAAGAGCTCGGGGGTGAGGCCCTGACGGTGAATGTCGAACCGGAGGAGGACTGGTTGGCCGAATATCGCGCCCATGCTCGCCCGTTCGCTGTGGGCAAGACGTGGTGGATCGAGCCGAACCCGACACCCGGCGAGCCGGCGCCAGACGGTCGTCGCCGCCTCATTGTCGAACCCCGAATGGCGTTCGGCACGGGCTCACATGAATCGACCCATCTCGTTCTGCTCGAGCTCGAGGACGAGCCGCCGGCCGGAGACCGTTTTCTCGATATCGGATGCGGGTCCGGCATTCTCGCCCTGGCGGCGCAACGGTTGGGCGCTGCCTGGACATTGGGTCTCGACATCGACCTTCAGGCGGTCTTCGTTGCCCGCCAGATTGCGGCTGACCAGGATTTCAGTTGTGACGCACGGTACCTGGGTGGGCCGGTCTTTGCCTTGGGCGACGGGTCTTTCGATACAGTTGCCTGCAACATGGTGACGGCTCACTTCATGCCGTTGGTCGGGGAAATACGGCGAATGCTCGCACCCACGGGCACGGTGATCTTCTCGGGAATCCTCCAGTCAGAGGAGATTGAGGTCCGCGAGTTCCTCGAAAAACGGAGACTGTTGGTCCTCAGTGCCCGCTATCTGGGCGACTGGGTGTCCTTGAAGGCGACCCATGGGTGAACCGTGGCTCCTCGTCGGTGATGGCGACCTCGGAAAGGGAGCAGTCGAGGTAGTGCTCTCTGATGAGGAGGCCCGCCACGCCAGCGGCGCACTTCGATGTCGGCCCGGCGACGAGGTGGTACTGGTGGATGGGAACGGAAGCGTAGCGCGAGCGAGGCTGGTGGCCTGCCAACGTTCTCGAGCCGTAGCCGAGGTCGTTCAGATCGAAAGCTTGTCGCCGCCACCGCCGGGAGTCGCGGTCTTTTTGTCCCTCCTGCATACGAAAGCGATGGACTGGGCCATACAAAAGGCCGTCGAGGTCGGCGCCGAGTCCGTAACCCCTCTCGTTAGCTCTCGGACCCAGCTCAGTGGTGATGCCGCTTTGGGAAGGGCAGGTCATTGGGGGAGGGTGGCGCGCCAGGCGCTGAAGCAGTGCAGACGGGCCTGGGAGATGAAGGTGCACGATCCAGTTGATGTCAGGGATCTCGTGGGCGACCGATCCGATCCGGGGGTTGTTGCAGATCCCGACGGTGTTTCGGCGCTCGAACTGCCCCCGGCGATCTGCCGGCGGCTCGTCGTCGGTCCGGAAGGAGGCTTGACGTCCGAGGAATGGCGTTTGTTTGAAGACGCTGGGTGGAGCGGAGTCAACCTCGGCCCCCATGTCCTCAGGGCCGAGACCGCAGCGGTTGTGGGCGCGGCGCTTTTGGGCATGCGGTTGCGATGAGATTGGTCGCGGGCTCGGTGATGGTCACCGCCGCGGCCAAGAATCCTTTCGGTGTTACACTCCACCGCCGTGAAGAACAACACCACCTGGATTG
>CAZCEX010000049.1:0-14539 GCA_964497785.1 uncultured Thermoanaerobaculia bacterium
CCCCGCCGCTCCGCCGACCAAGGCGCCACTCCTGACATTACTGAAACAGGGTCGGGCTTTCGGCGTTGGGGTCTGGCTCGCGACCCAGAACCCGGTCGACCTCGACTACAAGGCTCTCGGGAACGCGGGCGTCAAGCTCATCGGCCGGCTCATCACCGAACGTGATCGTGAGCGGGCCCTTGAGGGTCTTGGCATGTCCCGTTCGGATGAGGCCGCCGCAGTCGAAGACCTGGTCACGTCTCTCGACAAGCGGCAGTTCGTCCTCCACAACACCAGGGCACGGTCCCGGGTTCAGACAATGGCATCGCGCTGGGCCATGAGCTATCTGCGGGGCCCGGTGACAATCGCCGAAATGGCGCCGCTCCTTCAACAGTTCAAGCCCGTGCCTGAGCGTGACACTCTCGAAACACAACGCGGGCCAGCCGAGCCTCCACGATCCACGGCTGGTCCTGCCCGCGCGCCCGTGCTCTCAACCGATGTTCCACAACTCTATGGACTGTCCTCGGGTCACCTGACACCTTGGCTCCTCGTTCACAACCGGGTGACCATCGAGCGGAGAACCCTGGCGCTTCTTCAGTCTCGCGACGAGTTCTGGAGAGTTCCTCTCGCCCCTGACGGGACGATTCAGTGGGAAGATGCAGAAGGCCTCACCACCGAACCGGACCTCGCCGAATCGCCGCCTGAGGGAGGTGTGTTCCCCAGCGCGGCCCCGGGTCAGCTTGGCGCCGAGCTCCGCGGAGCCGACCGCTCTTTCGTGCGCTGGCGCGCCAGGAACCACATCCTCGTATTGGCCAATACCGCCCTGGACTGTGCCGCCGACCCTGGCGAGAGCCGCGACGATTTTATCAACAAGTGCCTCGACCTTGCCGACCGGGCCGACGATCAACGCCAGGAAAAGACTCGCCAACGATTCGAAAAGAAATTGGTCTCACTCAACAAGCGCCTCGGCCGTGAGCAGGACGAACTCGACCGGGACCAGGACCAGCTGCAGGCGCGCAAGAACGAAGAACGCCTCGGGATGATCGAAGGTCTGTTCTCGGTGCTTCTTGGGTCTCGAAGTCTGCGCACGGCCACCGGCAAAGCAACCTCGAAGATCCGTACTACCGCCACCAAGCGGCGCATGAGACAGGGCGCTGAAGCTTCAGTCACCGAGTCGGTCAACGAAATCGAACGGCTCGAAGACGAGCTCGAAGACCTGGCCATCGAGATGGAAGAGGCCATCGAAAGCATCGCGGAGGAATCCGAAGCCAAAGCGAGGTCCGTCGAAGAGGTCCCCGTGAGGCCGAAGCAAGCCGATGTCGTCGTCCGCGAGATCACCCTGGTCTGGAGCTGACTCGCTCTGGAGCTGACTCGCAAGGTCTGCCTCTCAAACCCAGTATCCGCGCATAAGCCTCTTTAAAACTGACAGGAACGACAGCTGAGTGAACTCAAGCCTCATCCGTAACGAGCTCGTCACAAAAGATCGGCAGCGCAACCGAGCTGTCATACCCACTGGGGTGATTGACGATTCCCACGAGCGCATCGACGACCTGAGGATCAAACTGTTTGCCACTCTCGTTGTGCAGTTCTTCGACCGCTGCGCTTCTTTCCATGGCATCCCGATACGGGCGATCATGTGTCATGGCATCCCACGCATCGACTGTGGTGATGATCCTCGCCTCGAGCGGGATGTCATCCCCCTTCAGACCGAAGTACCCGGCATAACGAACGAGCTTGTTATCGGTGCAGCCATCCCAACGCTCTTGATGGTAGCGGATGAATGGGATGGCCGGCCGGAGAATATCCACGCTCTCGAGAATCTCGACCCCGATCGTCACGTGGCGTTCGAGCACTTCCTTCTCCTCAGAGGTCAGTGAACCGGGCTTGTTGAGAATCTGCTCCGGAACACCGATCTTGCCGACGTCGTGGAGCAGGGCCGCATACCGAAGCAGCGTGAGACGGGGCCCCTGAATCCCCAGCCGCTGCCCCACCGCAACCGCCAACCGGCCGACCCTCTGAACGTGTCCTTCCGTCGTCGGGTCCTTCGCCTCAACGGCTGCCGCCAGAGCAGTCACGACCCGCTCAAAGTTGTCCTGGAGCAGGTGCCGGTGCTCTTCGAGATCTCTCACCATCGACTCGGCTTTGCCCCAGGCAAGCCCGACCGCGACGGCGCCGAGCGAGAACACCACCAAGTTGAGGTAGGTCGAAAACAGTTCGACGAACCGTGCCTGTCCTTCGCTGCCCGGATTGAGATGAACAACCTCCAAAACGTAGGCGAGACCGGCGAATCCATTGGTCAACAATGCCGCACCAATGCCGCCCTCGATCGCTGCCCACAGAATGGGCAGGAGAAAGGCGGCCGCGATCCAGTGCAGATAGTGGAAACCCGTCGCTGCTGCGAGCTCGATAATAGCCACCACCACAAGAACACCGCCGAGGGCGGGAATCACGGCGCGAGGGTCACGTACCCACCGCTTGAAGAGAGACCGATTCGCCCCGTCCAACATGAGATCTGAGCGAAGAACGAGCACGATGGGAACGGCAAGCACGATCACCGCAACTACGTCACTGAAAAACCAACCGGCGAAGGCGGAGACACCCTGACGAACACCCAGCTGCGGGCGACTCCACAGGACGAGGCCAGGAAGCGCCACCAGAGCCGAGATCAAGATATTGAGAATGGCACTCCACGACAAAACCCAGAGGCTTTTTAATGCCCACGGTGGCACCCGGCGAACCATCACAGCGGGGATCGCGCCCGCCAGGGAAGCGGCGCCCGCAAAGAAGATCGCCCGAATCGGCGTATCAGCCAGGCCCCAGGGAGTCAGGACCATGCCGACAAAGCACCCCAGAACACCCCACCATCCAAACATCAACCCACCGACAACCGCGACCGCCGATGCGGGGTAGATCAGAGCCACCCCGTCAGCAACCTCGAAGCCGAGTCCGGGTCGATTGAGAAGGGCCGAGGCGACTGCGACAACGGCGAATCCCACCATCGCCGCACCCCACCTGCCGCCCATTTCTGGGCCAGCTGATCCCGGGGCTACTCCATCAGGTTCGTTTTGCGGGTGCATCACTGAGGTCACCTGATCTAGAATAACACCCGTTACTGCTGAAGTAATTCCGATCGCAAAGGCTCAAGGAAGATCGGTTACAGTCACACCATGAGACGCTCGTTTCTTCTTTTCCTTCTTTCGTTCCCCCTCATTCCGCTGCCAGCCGCGTTCGGCGCAGATGTGCAGACCATCAGCCGTGGTGAGAGAGTCGACATCAAGGAACACCTTGCGCCCGGCAAGCTCACCCTGATCGATTTCTACGCCGACTGGTGCGGTCCCTGCCGGTCTCTGGCGCCGACCCTGGACCGGTTCGCCGAACAGTACGCCGATCGATTTGCGCTGCGGAAGATCGACATTACGAAGGCCGGTTCCCCCGCGGGGGCCCAGTACGGCGTCAGTGCGATACCTCACCTCATCCTGTTTGACGAAGACGGAAACAAGGTCCGAGAAGGAAATGCCGGCGCAATCGTCCGGGAGCTCGAAAACCGTCTCGGTGGTGGTCGAGCACTGTCCTCTGGTGCTGGCCGTTCCGGGGGGGGAAGCGGTGGAGTGCCGCTCGTACCCATTCTGGTCCTCGCTCTGGTAGCGGTCGGCGTCACGCTCTACCTGCGCCAGGGCCGAGCCACACCGGCCGCCGCCACGCGGCAACCGGTAGGGGGCCATACGGGGAACGAAAACTTCCTCCAAACAGAAGCCGGTTGGTTCGCGATGATCCAGAACAGCCTTGAGGGGCCGTTCTCCATTGATGATCTCGAGAAGATGCACAGCGAACGAGTTCTTCCAGGTGACGCCCGCGTGCGCCGTCGCGGGGACGCGCAGTGGAAACGGCTCAACGAGGTGATCAGCTGAGGGAGAGTCAAGAAGTCAAAAAGACCAAAAGTCGAAACGGGCCCCCGCCTTTTCCGCTCACTACCGCGTCCGTGGAACCCGCCCTTGCCGACGATCGATGGCCCACTGATAGAGTTCCAGGTACCGCGCCGCAGAATCCTGCCACCTGAACCGTCGCTGCATCGCCCTGCTTCGCATCGTCTCGATATGCTCGGGGCGGTTGTACCAGGTCGACACGGCCCACCCAACGGTGTCGAAGATCGCCCGCGGAGTCAGGATGTCGAAGAGGAATCCGGTCCCCTCGACAGTCTCTTCATCGTACTGCTCGACGGTATCAGCGAGACCGCCGGTCTTGTGCGCGATCGGTAAGGTACCGTAGCGCAGGGAGTACATCTGATTCAGGCCACACGGTTCGTAGCGGCTCGGCATCAGGAAGAAGTCGCTTCCGGCCTCGATGAGGTGGGCTAAACGTTCGTCGAAGGCGAGCCTCACCACGAGGTTCGGCAGCTTCTCAGCCAACGCGGCGAGCTCACGTTCGCACCACGCATCGCCGGTCCCCAGAATCACGATGTCGACCTCGAAATTGTCACAGATATCAAACAACGAGCCATACGTCGGTCCGCACAGCTCCGGAAATCCCTTCTGGTCGGCCAATCGCGAGATCATGCCGATGACCGGCCGGGATGGATCGCGCGGAAGTCCGAACTCGCGGCGCAACGCTTCCTTGTTGCTCTGCTTTCCAGTGAGATCATGGTGTGAGAAACGGGAAGGGATGAGCAGATCTGTTTCTGAATTCCAGGTCCCGTAATCCATCCCGTTGAGAACACCGAAGAGATCTGCTTTCCGATGACGCAGGACCGCGTCCAGGGCATGACCGTGCTCCGGGGTCTGGATCTCTTTCGCATAAGTCGGCGACACCGTGGTCAGAATATCTGCGTTGCGCAAGCCAGCCTTGAGCAGGTTGAGTTGGTCGAAGAACTCGAAACCCATGCCGTGGAAATGCTCCCAATCGAGCTGCGTATGGTGAATATCTTCTTTGGCGTATATTCCCTGATAGCCGAGATTGTGAATCGTCAGCACCGATCCTGTTACCGCGAATACGCCCGTCTTCTCCCATGAGTTGAGATAGACCGGTGCGAGCGCGGCAGGCCAGTCGTGGCCATGCATGACATCCGGCACCCAGCGGAGGCGTTTTGCGAGCTGAAAAGCACCGCGGCACAAGACCGCAAAGCGCTGCACGTTGTCAGCGAAATCGGGTTCGGCCCGCGATCCATAAATCCCTTCGCGGCCGAACAACCTTTCATGGTCGAGCAGGTAGACTGGTAGGCTCGCCTCCCCGAGTCGGGTCTCGAACACCCCGCACCAGACCTCTAAAAACCCCAGCGGCACACCAAGAGGTTGTTCGAGCCGATCCAGCCCTTCTAAATCGATGCCGTAGTAGCGCGGCATGACGACCCGAACATCATGACCCTGGCGCACAAGCTCCGCGCCGAGGGCCGCAACCATGTCGGCGAGACCGCCGGTCTTGGCCAGTGGAGTGATCTCGCTCGTGACCATCATGATGCGCATCGTCTCGTGCTCCTTCATGCCCATTCTATGCTTTCCCTGGCCAGCGCTCGATCATGGCAGGGGAGTCTACAAAAAATGGCCGGAAGAGAGACGCCGGGTATTATGTTGAAATTTGGACTGAGTGTCATGACACGGCAGGAACTCCCGCTCGACCCAACCAGAAATACGGAGAGTCCATGAGTCGAAAAAGCCCCTCAAACAGACCCACACCCCTGTGGCTGAAGGTGACCATCTGGATCGTTGCCGTCCTGCTGATGGGTTCCTCGGTTGTCTATCAGCGCCTCACCGGACCGACCCATGACAAGCGTGGGTCCTTCGAAGTTGTTGATGCCAATTACAAATACCGCCTCGTCCGCAGCGGCGTGACTACACAGCCCGCGAGGGTCATGGCCCCCGACCCCGGCGGAGAAAGCTCCGCCGAGCTCCACTTCCGCCGATACCCGACAACGGAGGACTTCACAATCGCACCAATGAGGAGCGAGGACGGGGTCTTTGTCGGAGACCTGCCTCTGCAACCCGCAGCTGGCAAGATCGAGTACTCGGTAAAGGTCATCACACCGGATCGGGAATTCAACCTCCCCTCAGAAGACGAGGGCTCGGTGGTGCTGCGGTACAAGGACCCCGTTCCCGGGCCGGTCCTCCTGGCCCATATCCTGCTCATGTTCTTCTCTGTGCTCTTCGGCATCCGCACGGGAGTCACTGCCGTGGCTGCACCCTCAGGCATGCGGTGGAGCGCCTGGGTCACCCTCGCCGGGATGACCGTCGGCGGCATGATCCTGGGACCCATTGTCCAGAAGTACGCCTTCGGCGCGTACTGGACCGGCTGGCCTTTCGGCGGTGACCTGACCGACAACAAGGTCCTCATCATGTGGATCGTCTGGATTCTGGCCTGCTCGACCATCGGTTTCAAGCCGATCAAGAAGGAGTGGATTGCTCGCCTGCTCGTGGTTGGTGCAGCGATCGTCATGACGGCCGTATATCTCATCCCCCACTCGATGCGCGGCAGCGAGCTCGACTACAGTGCAGTTGACTCTGGTATCGACGCATCACAGGCAATCGGCACGAGCAACGAATGAACCCCGTTTACGCCCACATCATGATCGTGCACGTGCCGGTTGTGGGGGTCGTATTCACCATTGCCGTGATGCTCTTTGGCGCCATCACCGGCGAGCGAAAGATCGCTCTGTTCGGTTGCGCCTTGACAGTGGTCTGCGCCGTTGCGGCTATCGCGGCGTACGCCACCGGCCCGCCGGCCTACGAATCCGTCGAGTCGACGCTGGATGAACCCACTCGGACATTGGCCGAACGACACGCGGTTGCTGGCCGAGCCGCCTTCATTCTGACCTTGTTGGCCGGAATCGTGGCACTGCAAGCCCTTCTGCGGACCGCGGCCGCTGAGATGCCGTCCCCCTGGCTCATTCGCGGGCTCGCCGTCCTCCTGCTCGTGCTCGCTGGCATCCTCGGCTGGACCGCCCACCTCGGAGGGGGCCTCGCCCACCCCGAGTCGCGTTCGTCGGAGTCATCGTCACCCTGATCGCCATGAGGTGTCTGAACCGAGCCCGAGCCCGTTGCCGTTGTCGTTACCGATCACGGGGCATTCGACAACGGCAACGGGCTCGGGCTCGGGGAAAACTCACCGATCGAAATCTCTGCTCAACTCTCTCGTTTGAAGCACGTTACGTAACGTCTCTAGTGCACCTGCCTCGAATTTCCGAAGGAGTCTGGGGGTAAATGCCTAAATATCGCCCCCAGCCTTCGACACCCTGGTCGGGTCCTGGGTGCCGCCCGGAACGACATAATTGATTAACGCAGAGACGCAGAGACGCAGAGAAAATCGCCAGATTCTAAGGTTCTACCATCAATTATTAGATTTTGTGTTCTTCTTTGCGTCCTTCGCGCCTTTGCGTTTCAAATGCCCTATATTGCCTCTGAGCTATGTAGGTAGCCAGAGTTCGACGGTCAATCCCCCACCCTCGCGGTTTGATGCACGCACTTCGCCTCCGTGCTGACGGATTGCACGTGCGGCAATTGCAAGGCCGAGGCCGGTCCCACCGTGGCGCAGGTCACGCGCTTCTTCGGCCCGGTAGAAGGGCTCGAAGATGCGCTCCAGTGATTCTTCGGGAACCCCTGGACCGCGGTCGTTGACACAGATCGTGGCGCCATCAGCCGCCCACTCGAGGGTTACCTCGACGTGTGTCCCCTCCGAGGTGTAGTCGATCGCGTTGCGAATCACGTTTTCGATCGCCGATCGAAGCAGGCGTCGATCACCCGTCGCTGTGAGCGTTTTCGACATTTCGATCTCAAAAACGACGTTGGTTTCGCCGCTTTCGAATCGGGCGTCGGCGACCACCTCCCGAAGCACATCTTCCAGATCGACCGCCTCACTATCGGCAACCGGCCCTTCCAGCCGCGTAAACTCCAGAAGGCGCCCGATCAGACCTTCGAGTCGCTCGCACTCGAGCTCGATGCGATCGTGGCTACGTTCTCCCGCGTCACGCCGTGCGAGTTCGAGCGCAACCCTGAGGCGCGCCAAGGGCGAACGAAGCTCGTGCGAGACGTCCTGAAGGAGCTGACGCTGAGCCCCGACGAGTCCCTCGATCCTCTCGGCCATGGCGTTAAAATCGCGGCCGAGCTGGCCGATCTCATCCCGCCTTCGCGTGACCTTCGGCCCGGCCCTCGCCGCGAGGTTGCCCGTGGTGATTTCCCGTGTGGCCGAACGCAGAACCGATACCGGTGAGCTCAGGTGGTATGCGAGCCAGAATACGAGCAAGCCAGCAACCAGGGCCAGAGCGCCAACCCGCGGCACAAGAAACCTGGGTTCGAGAAGGTCGGTGAGCTGCGGCGGGCGTTCGGCGGTCCCGACGACCACGAGTTGCGCCCCCCCGGGATCCGTCACCGGTCGCGCAGAGAGGTGCCGTCCCCCGAGTCTTTGTGTCACCGCCTGCCCCTGTTCGAGCGCCTGAAGGGCAAGGCGCTGAGTTTCGGCATCCGGTTCCTGCCCGGACACCTCGTTGCCCAGAGCGTCGAATACGAGAAGCCGCGGCGGGTTCATCCGCCCAGGCCCGGGCCGGTGATGGCGCGAGCCCGACCCGGTTCTCAGCTCCTCCAAACCGTGGTGCTGGATCGTCTGGGCAACTCGTTCTACCCGCCCCATGACCCATTCTTCTGCGTGATTCTCCCACCGTGCCAGGCGTGGCCGAGTCTGGGTCAACAGGGGTGAGAAGACGACGAGCACAGCGACCACGGCGGTCAAGGTGACCCAGAACCACAGAAAAATCCTCAGGAACAGTGAACGCATCAGCTGCGGATGCCGTCAGAGGGACGAACGTACTGGTAGCCGACGGCTCTGATCGTCTTCAGTCTTTCGCCACCGTCCGGCAACGGCCCCAACTTGCGCCGCAGGTTGCTCATGTGGGTATCGAGCGAACGGTCATATGGGGATGGTCTCCTACCGAGGGCTCGCCGAGACAGGTCCTCCCGGGTCACCACATGGCCGGCGCGTTCGACCAGGAGCTCCAGGAGCTCATACTCAACGCCGGTGATGTCGATCGTTTCGCCCGCCCGTCTGAGCCCTCTCGCACCTCGGTCGAGCTCGAGGTCACCGACCCTCATGACGCTCTCTTCACGACCGACCTCACCACCTGCCCGGCGCAGAATCGCGCGGATTCGCGCCGCGAGCTCCCGCGGGTTGAAGGGCTTCGGGAGATAGTCATCGGCGCCCAGCTCGAGTCCGACGATGCGATCGACATCCTCTCCGCGGGCCGTGAGCATCACCACCGGCAGGTCGCTTTGTTCGCGGACCTTGCGCAAGACGTCAAATCCGTTGAGCCCCGGGAGCATCACGTCGAGAATCGCCAGGTCCCATTTTCCCGAGACTGCCCGGAGAACCCCTTCTCCGCCGGTATGAACCGACTCGACCGTGTGGGCCTCACCCTCGAGATACTCGCTCACGAGCCGGCACAACTCGACGTCGTCGTCAATCAGGAGAATCTTCGCCATCTCGGAGAATGTACCACCCCGAACGTGAGCCCGGAACCATCTCGAGACACCTTGAGGGTTCTTGAGGTTCTAGGAGCGCGCAGGGCAGAGGCACCAACACCGCTCAAGTAACTCCGCCGTTCGGGCCTATGCCCTACACGCTCCTAGTCCCTTCCCATCCGGAAACTCTGGCTGGGAACAGGTACCATCAGGCGATGGATATCCAGCCTGCCCGGCCCTCCCCTCTCGGCGCCACCCCGACGCCCACCGGCGTGAACTTCAGCATTTACTCCCGCACCGCCTCTGGAATGGAGCTCGTGCTCTTCGACAGCGTCGACGACGCGGCGCCCGCCCGAACGATCCGCCTCGACCCCTTCTTGGATCGCACATTCCACTACTGGCACGCGCACGTCGCGGGTCTCGTGTCGGGCCAGGTCTACGGTTGGCGTGCCGAAGGACCGCAGGAACCCGAGAAGGGACTCCGCTTCGACGCCGACAAGCTCCTGATCGACCCGTATGCTCGCGTCGTGGCAATCCCCGCGGCTTACAGCCGGGAAAAGGCTCGCCGGCCAGGCGATACGACCGCTACCGCGATGCGCAGTGTGGTGGCAGACCGGCGGGGATTCGACTGGGAGGGAGACTCCCCACTGTCGCGCCCGTATTCGGAAACCGTCATCTATGAAATGCACCTCGGTGGATTCACCCGCCATCCGAACTCGGGGGTCCGGCCCGAGAACCGGGGCAAGTACGCCGGGCTGGTGGAGAAGATCCCCTACCTCCTCGACCTCGGGATCACCGCTGTCGAGCTGCTGCCCGTCTTCCAGTTCGACCCCCAGGACGCGCCTCCAGGTCTGACGAACTACTGGGGATACTGTCCGGTCTCGTTCTTTGCCCCACACGCGCCCTACGCCTCCGGCGACGGTGTGTTGGCCCCCCTCGTCGAGTTCAGAAACATGGTCAAGGCCCTCCACCGCGCAGGCATCGAGGTCATCCTCGACGTGGTGTTCAACCATACGGCCGAGGGGGATCACCTCGGACCGACCTCCATCTTTCGCGGCATCGACAACCCCAGCTATTACCTTCTCGACCCCGAAGACCCCGCCAAATACTCCGATTACACCGGTACGGGGAATACCCTCAGCGCGAACGGGTCGGTCGTTCGCCGAATGATCCTCGACAGCCTTCGATATTGGGTGGAGGAGATGCACGTCGACGGGTTCCGGTTCGACCTCGCATCGATCCTGGCGCGGGATTCATCTGGTCAGCCGATGGAGGACCCACCGATTCTGTGGGACATCGAGACCGATCCCGTGCTCGCCGGAACGAAGCTGATCGCCGAGGCGTGGGATGCGGGCGGTCTGTACCAGGTCGGCGCTTTTCTCGGCGACCGTTGGACCGAGTGGAACGGTATCTTCAGGGACGATGTGCGACGCTTCGTTCGCGGCGACCGCGCCACGGTTCCGTTGCTTCCCAAGCGGCTTCTCGGCAGCCCCGATCTCTATCAGCACGAAAACCGGGAGCCCGAGCAGAGCATCAACTTCGTCACCTGTCATGACGGCTTCACCGTGAACGACCTGGTGTCGTACAAAAAGAAACACAACCAGGCCAACAACGAGAACCAGCGCGACGGCAGCAATCACAATCACAGCAGCAACTACGGCGTCGAGGGCCCTTCGAACGATCCCCAGATCGAGCTCGTACGCAACCGCCAGGTGAAAAACCTGCTCGCTCTCAACCTGATGTCCCTCGGCACCCCGATGCTGCTCATGGGCGACGAGGTTCGCCGCAGCCAGAGGGGCAACAACAACGCCTACTGTCAGGACAACGAGACATCGTGGTTCGACTGGAGCCTGCTGGATCGGTACGGCGACGTGCACAGGTTCGTCAGACGGATGATCGAATGGCGGCTGAGACCGGAGAACCTCGCGGCGCCGAAAGGGGCGGCTCTCGAGACGATTCTCCGCAGCGCCCGAATTCAGTGGCACGGGCTCGCCATCAATAGCCCCGACTGGTCCGACGAGGCGCGTTCACTCGCAGTCACCGTGCGATTCTCCCCCCGCCGCCTCGGCCACCTGATGCTCAACACATCGGAGGAACCCCTGCTCTTCGAGCTTCCCCGCCGCCCACGCGGCAACAGAGTGTGGCAGCGCGTCATCGACACTGCCCTCCCATCCCCGCACGACATCGCAGATCCAGGGAAAGAGCCTTCAGTCGAAGGCGAAACCTATGGCACAGAACCACGGAGTCTGGTCCTCCTCATCGCACCCGTACGATAGGAACATTGTCGTTCACGCCTTTTCCCGCTAGGATACCGGTCCGGGGAGCATGATGGACGAAGAACACACAATTGATCTTGCCGACTTCTGGGCCTGGCTCATGACCCACCCGAACTGCATCCTCCGTGCCGGGACACCGGAAGCCGTCGTCTACGACGACCAGGACATCCACTGGGCTTTTGGGGTCGAAGAACCGGAGACGCTCGTGGTTCAGGCCGTGCGCGGCAAGCGCCCCCTCGGTGAGATTCTCGTGGTTCCTGAGCAGGTATCCTGGGTCAAAGGGTTCACCGGCGACATGGAGGGCGAGTACATTTTCGAACTCATGTCGGAGTCCGACGCCGAACCATTCGCAGCCTACTTCTTCGTGATGTCACACGGTTTGGACGACGAAGACCCGGGGACGAAGGTGCATTAGGATCTTGGTGGGGTCTTGGCTTAGTCCGAGTCGCTGACGCAGTCGATTCCTTCAGGTGGGGCCGGCAACCAGTTTCCTTCGGGTGGGGCTTCGGCGGGTTGCCAGTCCTTAAAATCGAAGGAACTCGTCGCGCCCTGCGGATCGTGTACGACGACTGTGCGAGGCAGGCCATCATCACCGATCTCGATCGTCACCTTGTCGACGCCTGCCGGTTCTCGAGGCGTCAGTGAGAGTCCGCGTTCGCCGGTGGCCTCGACCCGAAACCGGTCGGTAGCTCTCCCCGGTTCCAGAATCGCGACAAGGGGAATACGCTCCCACTCCTCGACGGTCAGGAAGTGGTCGTCGCAGGTTTGATTCTCCAAATCCAAAAGGCGCACATCGAGCCCGGAAAGGCCCATCCAACGCAGAACGGGTTCACCGGAGGCGAAGAGCGCATGATCCGGCCACGAAACCCACACCTCTCCCTCGACGATCTCGCCGATCGTCATGCCCGAAGGGATGTACTCCTGGCTGTAGTCTGCGGTCCAAACCCCTCGGGTCTTGAGCATTGTCCCAAGATTCTGGAGGCGGTCGAGAGCAGGATCGGCGCTCTGCGCAGTCGCGATCGTTGAGCCGGCGCTCAATATCAGTGCGAACACCACCGGGATAGCCAAAAAATAACGTCTGTTCATATCGTGCGCTCCACCGTCAGTGTCGGAAGTGGCGCCGCCGTGTCATGACCATGGCGATACCCAATCGGTCGCAGGCCTCGATGACCTGTTGATCTCGGATGGATCCTCCCGGCTGTATCACTGCTCGAACACCTGCCCCTGAAAGGGACTCGACGCCATCGGGAAATGGAAAAAACGCATCCGAGGCGGCGACACTGCCGGCAAGGTCGTGCCCAATCTCGAGCGCCTTCGCGACCGCAATCTTGGCTGCATCGACGCGACTCATCTGGCCGGCGCCGATGCCGAGGATTCGATCCTGGGCACCGACGACGATCGCATTCGAGCCAACGTGCTTGACGACCCTCCAAGCAAGTTCCAGCGCCGCAAGTTCGGTTTCGCTCGGCGCACGTTTCGTGACGACCTCCCGCTCCTCCCCTGTCCATCCGGCATCCGCCTCCAGAAGGAGGAATCCCCCGTCGACGGCCCGGACCACCATGTCGCCAAGACATGCAGGGTCGGATTCTAAAACCCGCAGATTCTTCTTTTTCGAGAACACCTCGAGCGCCCCTGCGTCAAATACCGGAGCGATGACCACTTCGGCGAACTGCTCGACCACGGCTTCTGCGAAAACGCGGTCGACGGGCCGGTTGGCAGCGATGACCCCTCCAAACGCCGACACCGGGTCTGTCGCGCGCGCTTTGTTGAATGCCTCGAGCGGCTCGCCGAGGGCGACGCCACACGGGTTGGCGTGCTTGATGACCGCGACACCCGCCGACGGCAAATCCCATACGAGCCGCCATGCGCCGGTCGCATCTCCGATGTTGTTGTACGAAAGCTCTTTGCCCTGGATCTGGCGAGCAGACGCCAGCCCACGGGGCGGGTACGACCGAGCCAGAACTCCCCACTGATGGGGGTTTTCTCCATAACGAAGTTGCACCTCGACTGAGCCCAGTAGAGACTCGGCGGCGGCGGCGGTCGGTGATGGTGAACCCTGCTCGATGAGGCCGGGGAGGTGGGCCGAGATCGCAGCATCGTAGCCCGCTGTGCTTCGAAATGCCTTGACGGCCAACTGCTGCCGCATCCCCAGATCGACCCCGCTGCCGGCCAGCTTCTCGAGCACGGTGTCGTAGTCTTCGGGATCGACCACCACAGCCACACGGGCGTGGTTCTTGGCTGCGGCCCGGATCAGACTCGGACCGCCGATGTCGATCTGTTCTACGGCCTCGCCAAGGGTGACTCCTTGGGTCGAGACCGTCTCGCGAAAGGGATAGAGGTTCACGACCACAAGATCGATGGGATCGAGCCCGAGCTTGGCCAACTGCGCCTCGTGCGCAGGCGTCGGCGCCGCGAGAATCGAGGCAAATATGTTGGGATGCAAGGTCTTGACCCTGCCGTCGAGGATCTCGGGGAATCCGGTGTATTCGCTCACCTCGCGGGGCTCACAACCCATTGCACGGAGCGCTGCCGCAGTCCCTCCGGTGGAGAGAATCGTATAACCGAGGTCTTTTAGCCCCGGTCCGAGTCTTTCGAGGTTCTTCTTGTCCGAAACCGAAATCAGTGCAGTGCGGCCCATGACGATCCTCCCTGCCGGTGCGGGTCGAATGGTACCCCATCCGCGCAACATCGGGTCCGTTCCGGACCCGATGTTGCGCGGATGGAGCTATGAGCTCAGCCTCTTTCAAAACCCACAGACGCTTGTGTGCAATCTAACCCTGCCGATCGCGGGCGGGGACGCCCGCGCCACAATAGGCTCAGTTTTTTGTAGCGCGGGCGTCCCCGCCCGCG
>CAZCEX010000050.1:0-14360 GCA_964497785.1 uncultured Thermoanaerobaculia bacterium
AGACGCGTGCGGCCAGTCCCCCGGCCTCTCGTATTCCTCGTTTCGCCAGCGCGCTCCACAGGGACGTGGGGCACGGTTCTGCTGCCCCGTCCCACACCTCGATGACCACAGCCTGCGCGATCGCCGGATCGAGTCCGGCCTGCTCGAGACCGGTTACCACGTAGCGTGCTGTCGGCCCCCATGCCCGCAGGTCGTCGGGCAGCGACCGCAGCAGGTCGATAAGGTCCCGTCGGCTTGTCCGGATCGCGGCGCGCAGCTCGTAAGAGAGCCGGGAGGCTCCCTTGACGGCGAGACGACCGCTTTGCAGGGAAACAGTCGCCCCGAGATCGTGGACAGTGGAGAGGATCTCGGGCGCGGTCATTCGAGGTACTCCAGGTCGTCGGGATTATCTGTTAGTCCATCGTTCTCCCCTGTGGGGGGTATTTTATCCGGAACAATGGAACAATGGCCGCCACTACTACGTTTTCCGAGTTTTCGATCCGGAACATCGGGAGAACGTGTTCCGGGTTGAGTTCCCCGAAAAGCAACGTCACCATTGACTTGTTCCGGTGTTCCGGAGCGTTCAAGAGGGTACCCCGGCTGAGGGAGGTATCGAACCCATGCGTCGGTGAACTGGTCCTTGCGGTAACCCTGGAGCGGACGGGCCTCGAACCGGATCTTCGACGGATGGATTTCGAACGGTTTGAGGAGATTCGCGAGTTGCACTGCCGAGATCGGCATTCCTCGACGAGACTCTGGCCACGGTCGATCCTCGAGCTTTGCCAGCTCATCGATGATGTCCTGTGAAGACATCCGCTCGATCGGCTGTCCCCCGGGCCCAGACCGGGAGAACAGCTCGGCGATATCCTCGAGAAGGAGTACTCCCCAGGATTCGGATGCGGAGCGTCCGGCCAGTGCCACGGCCGCGGCTCGGGCCAGTCGCCCCCGGCCACGTCAGCAACGGTAAGCAGGGGTCGCCAGTTGTCGGCGGCTCTGCCGTAGAGGGTCGTTGGCATGTCGGGATCGGCGGCCCGCAGATCGTCGAGATGGTCGGCAGCCCACCGTGCAACGCGTCGGCACATCGGGTGCAGCTCCTGCGGATGTCGATCGAGCCGGAACCGTTCGAGCTGGCGGAACTCCTCCGCGGATGCCCGTGCCAACGAGACGATCACGGACCGATCCTCGAGCGTCCCCGGCAGGTCGCCTATCAGGGCGAGGGCCTTCGGGCCCCAGACCGAGAACCGAGTCGGCACGTGGTCGTCGCCTACCACCCGAAGAACGGAGCCACCTCGGCGATGTCCAGCATTGAGGATGCCGCGCAGCTCCTCGTTGTTATCGAGCCAAGCATCACACTCATCGGCCAGGAGCACCGGCTGGAACTCTTCGATGGCACGGAAGATCGCGGCCGTGGTCGCGTTGGCAACCAGGAGGGGTCGCGGCAGCACCTCGGTAAGCACGTCGAGCAGGGTCGTCTTCCCGCATCCGCGCTCCGGAGACCGAACGCACAGAACGGGCGAGATCATGAAGGCGTCGTGTGCGTGGGCATGGAGCACCCACAGGGCGAGCGCGACAGCCGCGTGGACCGGCAGCCAGATGAACCGCTTGAAAGTCGAGCGCAGCTCCTCGAGCAGGGCGGCTCCGTCAACGGTCTCGGGCCAGGGATCCGGGTCGGCCAAGGCGAGCCCGGCCATCCCGTTGGCTACTGGGTCAGGTGCGGCGTCTCGGAGGGCGGCATCGACGAGGCGGGCGGCGCTCTTCACCTTTAAGCCAGAGAGCCGCTCGATAGCCGCTCTGCGCGCGGTGGCCCGGTCTAGCTCAGACCGCAGGTTCCAGGAGGCCAGGGCGAAAGCGCGCAGGGCGGCGACCAGATGCCCGGACACCGGACCAGACTCGAGACCCGTCGGCTCCGCCATTACCGACACATTCCACCCCCCGAAACGGGGGTGGTTTTTGTTGCAGCGCACGAGGGACTCGCGGCAACGCCATCAGCAGTTCGTCACTGCCCTTTTCGCGTAGCGAAAAGAGCGTGCCGAGATCTGCTGCTGACGTCGGCGTCGAGTCTCGTCGGCGTGGCTACCCGTCAGAACAGCGGTGAGATGAAAAGACCAAGGGTCGCGAACCAGCCGATGCCCCAGATCAGGGAGCGCAGGGTGGCCAGATCGGCGATATAGAGCAACGAGTAGGCAACCCGCGCCACGACGAAGGTGGCGGCGAGGCCGTTCACGAGCCCCGCAGGCCCTCCCAGAACATGGGCCGTGAGCACTGCGGCGGCAAATGGGGCGAAGGCCTCGAACCCATTGGCGTGGGCAGCGGTTGCGCGTGCCCCCCAGCCGGTGAGCTGCGCTTGCTGGGCGCGCGGGTGGTGGTTGTCGTAACCCCCGGCTCGATTCATGGCCACCGCCACCGGACCCTTGGAAAGATAGACCCACACCCAGGCGACAATCAGGCACCAGAAAGCAAACGGCATCAGAAACCTCCAGGAACGTTGTACCAGAATGACGTCTGCCGCTGTTTGAACAGCGACCATATTCACCTGGCGTTTGACGCTGAGTCGTGTCGCTGATCCTGTTCCTGATCTCTGTTCCCGGATTCTGAAGCTGTCGCTGATGCCGTGTCGGTGTCGGTGCCTGTGAACAGACTCCAAGGCGGAACGGTATGATCAGGTGGTGAGTCGCCTCGACAGGATTGGTCTGGTGGCGCGGTGGCGGCCGGTGCACTGCGGTCACGCGGTGGTGCTCGAGGCCTTGTGCGCGAGAGCCCGTGAGGTGGTGATCGGAATCGGGAGCTGCAATCGCTACAACGACCGCAACCCGTTCACTGCTGCAGAGGCGGCGGCGATGATTCGCCTGGTGCTGGCGGGCCGAGAGAACTACACCCTGATAGAGGTGCCCGATCTCGACGACGGGCCCCGTTGGCGGGGCATGGTAGTGCGGCTCTTTGGCCCGCTCGAGGTGTTCGTGACCGCCAACCCCTACGTGGCGCACCTGATGAAGGAGTGCTACCCGGTTGAACACCCGATCGAGTTCATCGCGGACGCAGATCGGGTCGCGGTGGAAGGGGCGATGGTCCGCAGGGCAATGGCCGAGGGTGGACCGTGGTGGGAGATGGTGCCGGATGCGGTGGCGGCCTTGATCCGGGACAATGGTCTCGACGAACGTTTCCGCCGCGAGTTTGGTCTGGCAACCCTCGCGCGCGCACTGGAAGCCTGAGCAGGAGGAGGTTGAATGTACTCGTGGGATGAAGATACGAGCTCGTGGTACGGATCGGGGAAGTACAAGTACAAGAGCGAAGGGGCTGAAAAGCGCGCCAGGTCGGCGAAGAGAGCGGCGGCGTACGGCCCACGCACCTACGAACGACGGCGGGAGCCGATCGAAACGGTCGTCGATCCGAAGAAGATCATTCGAACGGAATCGAAGAACCCGTTGATCATCGCGGTGGACGTGACCGGGTCGATGTCGAGCTGGCCGGGCGAGATCTTCGACCGGCTACCGCTCTTGTACAACACGCTTTCCCAGTACCGACCCGACCTCGAGGTGTGCTTCGCGGCGATCGGCGATGCTGGGTGTGATCAGTGGCCCTTGCAGACAACGTCGTTTGCGGGCGGGTTCGATCTCGAACAGCTCCTGGGATCGCTGTACGGGGAAGGTGGCGGTGGCGATGCGCCGGAGAGCTACGGCTTGTTTGCCCATTGGGTCAACGGCCACGTTCGATTTCCCGAGCTCGAGGAGCAGCCCTTCCTGATCGTTTTCGGCGACATCACGATGCATCAGGTCGTACCGAAGGCCCAGATCGAGCAGTACCTCGGCGACGGACAGGCCCAGGACGTGGACTCGATCGATGCGTGGCGTACGGTCTGCCGGCGCTGGAATACGTGGTTTCTTCGCCGGCCGGGGGGAAAACCGGGCGATCAGATCGACCAGCAGTGGGGCAAGGCGATCGGCGAGCAGAAGATATTCCACATCGGTGACGAGATGAGGGCCGTCGATTCTGCGATGGGGCTGATCGCTCGCGCCTGGGGACATTTCGGGGACTTTCAGGACAACATGAGGGCTCGCCAGAGTGACGACGTGGTCGAAGAGCTCTCGAAACCGATCGAGATGGTATGCCCGCGATGTGGAGGTCCGGTTCCGGTCGATGCCCGGGGCATGTTCAGCTGCCGCTACTGCGGCACGACCCTTCGCCTGTAGGTTCTGGTGGCGCTCCTTCGGGCAATCGTCACGGCGCCCCCGTATGCTCCTTATCTGGAGGAGGTCGCTCGTCACCCGATCGTCGCCGGGCTGCGCCTCAATACGGTGATGCCCGTCCGAGATGGGGTGGCCGAGGTTCTCGAACGGCTGAGCGCATTGGGTGTACCGCTCTGGGTCGATCTCAAAGGACGGCAGTTGCGGGTCAGGGAAGCGGCGATACCGCCATATACGGCGGTTCGTTTGAGCCATCGGATCTCGGTCGACACCCCTGTCGACGCGTACTTCTCCGACGGCACGGTTCGCGTCAGGGTCGCAGCCGTCGATCAAGACCGACTGATTGTCGATGGTACTCTCCGGCGGCTTGTTGGCCCCGGGGAGAGCGTCAACATCATGCACCCGTCGTTGCGGGTCGAGGGCACGCTCACCGATACCGATATCCACTACCTGGAAGCCATGCGCGAGATCGGTCTCGATCGGGTGATGCTTTCTTATGTGCAGTCGGTCGATGATGTGCGCGAGGTGCGGCGGCTCCTGCCCGGCGCCGACATCATGCTCAAGATTGAGAGCCGGCGCGGTCTCGAGTTCGTCAGGCGCGAGGGTTCGCGCCACGGTCGGCTCGTCGCCGCGCGCGGTGATCTCTTCGTCGAGGTCGGCAGGCCCCACCGGATCGTCGGCGCGCTGCGGCAGATCATTGCCGCCGACCCTGACGCGGTGGTCGCCAGCCGTCTGTTCGAGAGCCTGGCCGATGGCCCGGTTCCGTCCAGCGCCGACATCGTTGATGCCGCTTTCCTCCTGAGTCTCGGCTACCGGACCTTCCTGCTTGGTGATGCCGTGTGCTTCGATCGAGAGACCGTGCTCGAAGTCCTCAACCTGCTCCAGGCGATGGCAGAAGATGAGATGTCCCGGACGGAACGGCGGCAATGAAGGTCGGGCTCGCTCAGATCAATGCGACCATCGGAGATCTCGAAGGCAACGTTGCCCGGTGCGTGGCGGCCGTTGACCAGGCGGCGAGCTCCGGCGCCGAAGTCGTGGTTCTCCCGGAACTGGTCGTTCCAGGGTGTCCACCGTGGGACCTGTTAATCGACTCCACATTCGTCGATGCCGTCGAAGAGGCCAATATGGACTTGGCACAGCAACTCCGTGGCGCGCCGCCGGTGGTGGTTGGTACGGTGGCGCGGGCCCCTGCAACGACGGAGAATCACCCCTGCCTGTACAACGCAGCTCTCGTATTGTTCGGCGGTTCGGTAACAAATACATACGCCAAGCGCCGGCTCCCGATCGACGACGTTTTTCTCGAACCACGGTGGTTTGTACCGGGGGAGAAGGGTTCTTCATTCGAGGTGGAAGGTCGTTTGGCTCAGGTTGTGGTCGGTGATGATCTGCGCTGCGGGGAAACCGAAGTCGGGCCGTCCGGGGGAGGCGACGGTGGTGGTGCCGACATCGTGCTGTGTTCGGCGGCGTTGCCATACCCCCTGTCTGCGGGACCAGCGCTGCGAGAGAGAATCTGCCATGCGGGGAGACCAGTGGTATGGGTCAATCTTTGCGGCGCCGCAGATGAGCTGGTCTTTGCGGGCCAGAGCCTGGCGGTGGATGGCCACGGCGGCGTCATTGGCGAGCTGCCTATTGCCGAGGAGGCGGTTCGGGTCGTCGATCTCAACGGCGCCGAACGAGATACCAGATGTGGCACCTCGCACGAAAGCGAGCTGTTTGCTGTCCTGGTGCTTGGCATTCGAGATTTTGCCCGCAAGAACCGGCTCGATCGTGCGGTCGTTGGGCTCTCGGGTGGAATTGACTCGGCGGTCGTTGTTTCGCTGGCGGTTGCCGCCCTTGGGCCTTCGCGAGTCGTCGCTGTGTCGATCCCTTCACGATTCACGGATCCGAGGTCGACCAAGTGTGCGGCCGAGCTGGCTCGGCGCCTGGGCATCGAGTTCATGGTGCACGATCTCGAACCATTGCACACCGCCGCCGAGGAGACTCTGCCGGATATCGTTGCAGAAGGAACGGTGTCAGAGAACCTTCAGGCCCGCTTGCGAATGGTGATCCTCATGGCGTTTGTGAATGCGGGCGGTGGATTCCTGCTCAATACGAGCAACAAGACCGAACTCGCCCTCGGATACGGCACGCTCTACGGTGACCTCGCTGGGGCGATCTGCCCGATCGGCGATCTGACCAAGCTCCAGGTGTATGCGCTCGGGAGATGGATCGATGGTGCGATGAGCCCGATTCCTCCTTTTATCCTGAATCGTCCGCCGTCGGCGGAGCTCGGCCCGGGTCAGGTCGACCCCTTCAGGTACGAAAGAGTCGCGCCGGCGATGGAAGAGCTGGTATCGAGCCACCGGAGCAATTCGGTCCTTCGCCGGTCGGAGCACAAGCGTCGTCAGGCGGGGATCGTGCTCAAGGTCAGTGGTACCGCGTTCGGCTGTGGCAGGATCGTGCCGGTTAGCCGTCGCTGACTTTGCGGACTCTGTCCTGGAGAGCCCGCAAATCCTTGGGCCCTCGCAGCTCACGGTACCGGTCGCACACCGTCGGGTGATCGGGATCGGCAACGAGCGCCCTCTCCAGAGACTTGCGTTCGCGTTCTGCGCTTCCGCGATCGTGCCAGAAGTCTGCCACCGCAAGCCACCCCTCGACGAATGACGGGTCGATCTCGACGGCGCGGCGCATTTTGTCGAGCGCTCGATTGGTCCAGTTCGGATTGAGCAGCATGAGCTTCGCGAGCTTGACCAGAGAGCTCGGTTTCGGATCGAGGTGACAGGTCTGTTCGAGCAGCGTCACAGCGCTGAAAACATCGCCCATGCGGACGAGTCTGTCGACCTGTTTGAGGTTGTGAGCGACCAGGGTGGCTCGTGCCTCGGCGGGGTCGCCCCCGTAGGACCCTGACGAGACGTTCAATTCAGCTTCCTGTTCCGTTGCCGGACGGATCATTCGCTCATAGCGGGGCCGTTTGACCGGCGACGAGAGCACCTCAAAAGCATCCTGTGCATGTTCAAATATTTTGTTGAGCTTGTGTGCGAGGTCTTTCAGGTGGGGTTCGTTTGCTCGCTCAGGGGAGAACTTCTCCTGAAATGCCTCCCAGACGTCGAATACCTGCTGGTAACTTGCCTCCCGGTTGATGCCGAAGAACTCATAGTGGTTGGCCTTGCCGGTCATTTCTGCGAGCCTGTTGATCTCATCCTGTTCGGCCGTCGGATTGGCAACAGTTTTTTGCGGTCGCCGTTCAGGCGACGTTTCTGGCGCCTGCTCTGCGGATTCTTGTGGGCTCGGTGCAGTTGTGGTGGTGATGGTGACAGTTGCAGCCCGAGTCGGTTTGGCGAAAAAATCGACGATACCGGCCGCTTTGAGCGCATAGACTGAGGAGTAGAACTCGTTGTCGTCGAGGGACGAAACCCTGTGCAGTTCTTCGATGGTGCGACCATGGTGGAGCTTGCCCAGGATGACCGCTTCGGGAACGTGCAGGTTGAACTCCTGAACGATCTCGTCGAGCGAGTTGCTGCGAGCGACGAGTTGATCGATGGGGCCGAGAGTTTTTCGTTTTTCATTCAAGTCGGGCACTGCTCTCGCCGCGATGAGTATCAGCTGTGGGGTGGCGATCTGGGGGAGAGTGTCGAGCTGATTGCTGCCTTCGCCGTCTAGAAAAACTGTTTTTTGGTGGGTCTCGGCCGCCGCACGCTCGAGAATGGTTAACGCCAGGTGCTCGAGGTGGCGCTCGAGGGTCTCTTTGTTGGTTGCTCCTTGGGAGACGAGGATGTGACCGAAGGGCGGGCTGTCGCCCCCGTCCTGGGAGAGCAGCGCGCTCTGCTTGAAGACTTCGGAAATCACGCCCTTCGATACCAGCCACGAGCCGAGCTTTTCGGTCTCGGCTGTCGAGCGCGCAGCCCGGATCTCGCCATCAACAAAGAGAAGCTCCCGGGTCGCTGTGAGTGTGGCCACTTGCAGGGTGCCGGTTGCTCGATCGTTCTTGAGTTCCGACAGTGTATGAGGGAGCTGCTGGCCCGTGAAGTTGCGCTCAGCAACCGTGGCGCTCACTGGCAGATCCTGATATGGCGTGAGGATGGACGAGGCATGAGTCTATGCTAACCCGAACCAGGGAATGCGCCAAAAACGGTGGTCACAATCGTTCATTTGTGGGGCTCTCGAGAATACCATCGACCAGAGAGGCGCCCTTGCCGAATGATTCTTGTGCGGTTTCGTTGCCGATGACATCGTAGAGTTCTTCGAATTCATCGCTGTTCGAGACCAATACGCTAAGCAGATCGGAGTCGAAGTTCGACGGCCGCACTCGGTCGTCTCCCGTCGTGAGAACCTTGATGCTCTGTGCGTGCGAGAGGGAGGGCTTGTAGTACCTCCTGGATCGGAGGGCGTCGTACACGTCCATCAGGCGCACGATTCGAGCCTCGATGGGGATCTCTCTTCTCTGGAGCCCTTCTGGGTAGCCGGTGCCATCGAAGTTCTCGTGGTGACTCTTGGCGATCTGACGGGCGATCTCGAGGTGGGTACTGCCCTCCAGAACCTGGGCGCCGTTGAGCGTGTGTCTTTTCATGACGTCCATCTCTTCCGGGCTCAGTCGACCTGGTTTCGCCAAAATATCGAAAGGGATCGTGATCTTGCCGACGTCGTGGACTTTTGCGGCATGAGTGATCCGTTTGACGAAATGCAGGTCGTGGTCCGTGAGTCCCGCCATGCGTCCGCTCAGCAGCCCGACGCGCCGGATGTGGAGGCCGGTCCCATTGTCGTAAAACTCGGCGGCGACGGCAAGAGACTCCATCGTCTGGAAGAATGCCTCTTCAATGCGTTGACCGTCGGCACGAAGGCGCTCGAATACCCGCCAGTGCCGGTGCATCGCGCGGAGAAGGGGGAGCTCGTAGCTTCCGACCTCCCACGGGTAGCTGGCGGCGAGGACGACTCGTTCCTGGGCCTCGATGGCGACGAAGTTCTGCGGCGGTCCGAAAGCGTCCATGTCCAGCATGTGGCTCAGCTTTGCGTTCATCGGCGCCTTGTTGACGTACTCGCCGTGACCGCGGGCGTGCGGCATCAGCAACTCAAGAAAACTGTTTGCGTCGAAGCAGGTGCGATGGGTCCGCGTGCGGTCTCCTTCTCGGTGCGATGTGGCGCCAACGAAGCTGCGGTTACTTAGCAAGCCGCCCCAGATCCACTGCGGACGATTGGGGTCGTCCTTTCCCGCGGCGAGGACCTGGCCGGCCATCGCGTCTGCGACCTCGGGAGGTGTCCAATCGGAGATCGCTCGTGTCAGCAACGTCTCGGCAAAGCTGCCGAGACGGTCCATTTCAAGGTAAGAAATCAGCAATCGGTCACTGAGATGCTTGGCTCGCAGCAGGGTCCGAATCCTCGCCCTGAGTTCCGTGAGGGATGGCGGCTTGGTGATGAAGTCCTCGGCGCCCATTTCGAGGCTGCGCACGCGGTCCGGTTCGGCTTCGCTCGACGTGAGCACGACAACCGGTATTCTCGTGCCGTCCTCCTCGGATCGCAGTCTCGCGCAAACATCGAGGCCGTCCATATCGGGCAGGCCGAGGTCAAGGATGATCAGGTCGGGGGGGTTGCGACGGACGGCTGCGAGCGCGGATCGTCCGTCCTCTGCAACCGAGACCTCGTAACCCATATCCTCCAGCCAGCGGGTCATCTGCGCACGGACTGTGACGGAGTCATCGATGATGAGAATGCGATCCATGGTCAACCTATGTTACCCCGGGTTTCGATCGGCGGGAGGAAACTGGGGCAGTAGCGCGTTATCCTCGGTACACTGGAACAGGTGACCGGATTGTGAGTTCGTTTGACGCCAACTGGCGCGATCTCCAGCTTGAGACGCTGGTTGATCTCTCTCTTTCGGTGGGGGGGGTGCGCCCGGAGGAGGAGCTCGTCGAAGGTCTCCTGCAGCGGGCGGTTGGCACTTTGGATGCGAGCGTGGGTCTGGTGGTGTCGCTCCGACCGAGTGGGCAGATTGCTGTCGTCAGGGCGGTCGGGATGCAGCCGGACGTCGAGGTTGCCAGAGTTCTTCTCGGCGAGGAAGCGTGGGCTCGTTTGCAGGCGGGAGAGTCCGTTCGGGCCGATCGGGAGACTCTGGAGCCGCCTTTCGAGCTCGTTGCCGTCCCTCTGACCTGGCGGGATGCGGTGTTGGGATTCGCGATCCTCGGCGACAAAGAGTCGCGGGGCGGGAGGATTCCATTTTCGGACAGCGACTCGAGGTTTCTTCTTTCCTTGAGCAGCCTGGTGGCCACTGCCATTTCAACCTCTCGGCATGTTGCCGCCGTCGAGCGGGACAAGGTTCGGTTGGAAGAAGAGCTTCGTGCCCTCAGGGACGTCGCTCGCAAAGGGGGTTTCGTTGGGGCCTCCCCACCCATTGAACGAATGCTTGATCTGATGCGCCGGGTTGCCCCCACCGAGGTGAGTGTGATGCTTCGTGGGGAGTCAGGGGTGGGGAAGGAACGTGTGGCGCGGCTCCTGCACTCTTCCTCGATGAGGAAGAACGGCCCGTTCATGCCCTTGAATTGCGCCGCTCTCCCCGAGAGCCTGCTCGAGGCGGAGCTGTTCGGGATCGAGGAGGGGGTGGCGACCGGCGTGACACGACGGCTGGGCAAGGTCGAGTTGGCTGACGGTGGAACTCTGTTCCTTGACGAGGTGGCGGATCTCAGCTTGTCGCTGCAGGCCAAGCTCTTGCGCGTCGTTCAGGAAAGGGAGTTCGAGCGTCTTGGCGGGCGTGAAAGGATTCCGGTCGATCTGCGATTGATCACGGCGACGAACCAGGATCTCGAGGCGATGATAGAAGGAGGGGCCTTTCGGTCTGATCTTTATTACCGGCTTCGTGTTGTGGTGATCCTCGTTCCTCCCCTGAGAGAGCGCCGGACAGATGTGCCGTTGCTGGTTCGCCATTTTCTTGAGGTCTACGGGGAGCGTTTCGGCAGGCCGGGAATCGAGATGGACCGCGAGGCCGTACGGGCCCTCTCTCTTCATCCCTTCCCGGGCAACGTCCGGGAGTTGGAGAATCTGATTCAGGCGGCGGTAGCATTGGCGCCGACTGGTGGGATCATCTCGGTTGAGGATCTCGGTCTGGACCAGGGGTTTCAACCCGGCGGATTGGCATCCCCGGGTCGCCTGACGCTCGACGAGGTGGAGCGGCGCCATATCGAAGGCGTGGTCCGCGATGTTGGGGGCAACCGAGGGGAGGCGGCGCGGGTTCTCGGCATTGATCGATCAACTTTGTATCGCAAAATGAGGCGTTTTGCACCAGATGATGCATAATGCATCATAGTAGATAAATAACTCAAAAGAAAATTTTTACAAGCTGCGAATGACTGAAATGTGGTTTACTGGTGCAAATTGCACCATATTGAACCCTTGTAATCAGGGCCTAATTTGGCATGACACTTGCTCCGGGAGTAACCGGAGGAGTTTGATGAGGTCTGCTGTAGTCGTTCGTTGCTCTCTGGCGGTCTTTGGCCTCGCGGCCTTGATGACCACCGTCGCCCAGATACTTCCATCGAGCCCCGCCATCCCGACGCACCACCTGCGGTTGGCGTGGAGCTTGACACAGATTCTGATACAGTTGTAGCCACATCATGGAGGTGGTGCTGCACCTTCCCGTCGTGCCCAACGTGGAGCTCGTCGCAGCCAAGGCGGTGGAGACCCTGGGGGAAGCTCTAGGGATGAATCGCAACGGTGTCGAAGCGGCGAGTGTTGCCACGGTCGAGGCCTGCCTGAACGCCATGGAACACGGAGGCGGTATGGTCGTCGTGCGTCTGGCGCAGGACAACCAGGATCCTCCTCGGTTGTGTATCGAGGTTGAGGATCATGGGCAGGGGTTCGATCCCGATGCCGATCCGCTGGACGGTTCTTCTCGGGTCCACGGCTGTGTCGCAAAGCGTGGGTGGGGACTGACCCTCATCCGCGAGTTGATGGACGAGGTGCAGATCAGCTCAGATCCGGGGAAGACCCTGGTACGGATGTGGAAAGAGCTGGGGAAAGCGTTATGAGTGAGGCACAGGTCAACCTTTCGGCTACTGTACTGGGGGACGGACTCGGGCTGATCGCAGCAGCGGGCTACATCAACAACGAAGGTGGGCAGGCTGTCGCCGACGCGGCGACGGATCTGGCGGGCCGCGGATGCACCTCTTTACTCATCGATCTCGAAGGAACACGCATCATCAACTCGATCGGGGTCTCTATCCTTCTCGAGATCATGGAGAAGTTGATGGAGGGTGAAGGCGCTCTCGCTTTTTGCAATCTGACGCCAACGATTGCCAAGACCTTCGAGATCATGGGCCTCGACCAGTACGCCCGGGTGTACCCGGACCGTGAATCTGCGGTGAGCGCATTCGGGATCAATGCCTCTTCCTGACCTCCTGCACCTGGCCGATCTTGCGCTTCGGGGTCAGTCGATCCCGAATCTGTCCGAGGATCTGCTGCATGCGGTCGTCGAGGAATCGTCCTCGAGGGCAGGAGTCTTGCGGGCCCCGGGTGGGGCGGAGGTTTTTCGCTGGCCGAGGACGTTGTCCGAGCAGGTCGAATCGGCCACCGATGGCTGGAGCGAGATCTCTTTCGGGCAATCAAACTCCGAGTGGGTGCTGCGCCTCCTGCAGGCCGAGCGACTGGATGAAGGCACACTGGCGGCCGTCCGCCTGGTTCTGCGGGCATGGGACCTTCGGGCGGAGCTGAAGCGAGCTCGATTCGACGAGAGGTTCCACCTGTGGGAGCTCGAGGCAATCCGGGCCATCGCTACCAGCATCGACGGCCTCGACGACCCCGTTCTTCTCGCGGAAGAGCTCGTCGCCCACCTCGTGGCGCTTCTGGGGGTTCGCAGTGCCCAGCTCTACTTAACGGACGATAACGATCCGGTGGGCTTTTTTGGCCCGGCGGTTTTGAGTTCTGAGGAAATCGGGAACGCCCGAAAGCAGGAGATAATTCGTGACGAGGTCATGGCTATACCATTGACCTCGGAGGGCGGTGTGTTGGGGGTTCTGGTCGTCGGGTCAAAGGAGGCTCGGGCCGGTACTGAGGCGTTCGCGCCGCAGGATGTCAGACTGCTCGAGCTCTTCGGGCTCCAGGTCACCGTTGCCCTCGAGTACGCGCGTCTGGCACGCCAGTCCCTCGATCGCGACCGCCTGCAGCGTGAGCTGGAGGTGGCTGCGACGATCCAGAGTCACCTGCTGCCCCGGACGGCGAACGACCTGCCGGGGTTTCGAGTCGAAGCACGGTCGACGCCAACCCGTCAGGTTGCCGGGGATACCTACGATCTTCTTGCCCAAGACGGTGATCTTGTCGTTACGGTGACCGACGTCTCGGGGAAAGGAGTCGGCGCTGGCCTGATCGCCTCGGGAGTGCAGGCCGGAGTTCGTTTGCTGATTCCGGAGGATTACCGACTCGAAGACCTGACCGAGAGACTCAACGCCTTTTTGTGTGGCGCCACCCAGGACAATCGTTTCGCGACGTTTGCGATGGTGCGGATTGCCGCCGGGGGTTCGCTGTACGCGGTCAATGCAGGCCACTGTCCTGTGTTGATTCGACGGGGCGACGGGACCATCGAACTGATTGCGTCGTCAGGTCTGCCCCTGGGTATTCTCGAGGTCGGTGGATATCGCACGGAACGCAAACAGCTCGAGCCCGGAGACCTGGTTGTACTCTATACCGATGGCTTCACCGAGGCCGAGGATCTGGAGGAGGAGGAGTTCGGTGTCGACCGCGTTGTCGAGGTGATCGCCAGCGCGACCGGCGGAGCCGCAGGCGCTGCCGCTGCGCTGTTCGAAGCCATCGAAGACTTCACCGAAGGACGCCCACTCGACGACGACGCCACCCTCATCATTGCCGAGTGGTTGGGCACACCGAAAGTCGGAGAGTGATCTCGCTGGACCGAAAAGCGTTCACCCGGATTGTGTGCGCTGCTAATACCCAAGGTGGCGTAGCCACAACCAAAAAGAACGTCAAGCGCTATCGGACACTGGAACCGAGCCCGAGCCCGTTATCGTTGTCGTTACCGATTTTGGGCATTCGACAACGGTAACGACAACGGGCTCGGGCTCGGGGAAAACTCACCGATCGAAATCTCTGCTCAACTCTCTCGTTTGAAGCACGTTACGTAACGTCTCTAGTGCACCTGCCTCGAATTTTCGAAGGAGTCTGGGGGTAAGTGGCTAATCGATGTCGAAAGACACTCCTTGTGCCAATGGCAACTCGGTTGACCAGTTG
>CAZCEX010000051.1:0-14280 GCA_964497785.1 uncultured Thermoanaerobaculia bacterium
GCGGTTGCTGTCGCAAGAGTGCTGGGCCCACCTACGACTCTGTTCATAAAACGGATTCGCAGAGTTGATCTGATTTATCGGGATCATCCTTCTACATAGTTACACCACCTGAGTTGCTTCGCCATCCGACGCCGCCTCGTACAGCCGCAACACTGCCGCCGTCACCGCGGTAATCGTGTATCGGTCGCGGGAGAACGAAGAAGCCCGTTGGTCGCCCGCGACGATCTCGGAAACCGCTGCCTCAAGGCTTTCCGCATGGCCAAGATTGAATGTATGCAGCGCATTACCGAGCTCGTCAACGATGAAGTGATGTTCAGGCACGATCGCTTCGCACCCCGTGTCGAGGGCTTCGAGAGTGGCGAGGCCAAAGTTCTCGCGGCGGCTCGGCAGCACCTGGGCGGTCGCCCGTTCCAGGACCTGGCGCACGCCCGATTGATCGAGACGACCGAGCCAGAAACAACCCTCGGTGCGACGAATGAGGCGGACGAATCGTCTGCCGTACAGGGGTCTCTTCGGGTTGATCGGGCCGACGAAGACGATTGGCACGGTGCGTGCGACACCCGAGGTGATGAGCCATAGCTGGTTTTTGAGTGGCTCGACCCGTCCGACAGCAGCCACGAACGGCCCTTTCACTGGCAGTTCGAGGGGCTGGAGTGCATCGGATTCCGAATCGTCTACGGGCGGCGGAATGATGGCCGACGGCCCCGAAAAGCCTCGGTACTCGAGGTTGAACGCTTCTTCTTCGACAGCTGTGTGAAAGTGGAGGGCATCGACGCGGCGCCGCAAATGTGCCAACCCCAGACCCGGAATCCAGTAGCGACCTGGTCGTGCCGAGCGATAGGCGAGATTGGCGACAGGCCGGAGGAAGCGGGCCAGTGGTTCCGAAATTCTGCCCGATGAAGTGCTGAATACCGGCGCCAGCACGACGTAGGCGCCTTCAAACCAGTTGTGCCGTTTGAGGAAGACGGCCAGCTCGGCAGCGCGGTCGATGTTGAAGAGGTGGACCACGTCCCAACCCGTACCATGATGAGTGCCCGCTTCGCCGACCACCGCCTCATGCCCGGCTGCAACGAGGCCCGCGCACAGCCGGCGGGCTTCCACGAGGTCGCCGCCGGCGTTGTACTCGGCGTCGGCCCGCGTGTAGAGCAGCACCTTCAGGGGGAGTGGCCGAACCATCAAGGAAACAGTAACACTTCAAGGACAGACGGCCACCGCCGTCGTATCATCGACACACCATGGCTGTGGACCGATTGACGTGGGCAGAGCGCCTCCCGACTCAGTGGGTGCTGGTGCGCATCGCCCTCAAACGTCAGTTTCGCAGTCTGCGTTGGTGGTGGGTCCTTCTCGTGATCGGCCAACTGCTCTTCGCCATCACCATCGTCTTCGCCTTCTCTACGCTCTTTCCCAGGGTGGCCGGGCGCGGTGGAACGGTCAACTACGCGCTGTCGGTCTACGCCGGGATCCTGGTCTGGTCTCTCATCCAGGACAGCGCCCTGCAGGTGCTCAACCTCTTTCGCGATCACCGCGCCTACATCATGCGTTTTCGAGTTCCCCTGTGGAGCTACGCCGTCGGTGTCGGCGGTGTGCGTGCGATGGTCTTTTTGATCGGGGTCCTGATCCTGATCGTCGGGCACGTCGCTCTCGGTGACGTCATCGGCTGGCGGTGGTTGACGCTAACACTCTTCGTTCCCATGGTGCTCGCTCTGGCCCTCGGGGTGGCGTGGCTGATATCGGTAGCAGCTGCCCTCGAGCCGCGCCTGCAGCAGCTCGTGCCCCATGTGATGCTCTTCTGGTTCTTTGCCACCCCGGTCGTCTACCCCCGCGCCGCGTTGCCCGAAGGCTTGCGTTTGCTGTCTTTCCTCAACCCCATGACCCACGTGGTCGAGTGCTTCCGGTGGATCTTCACGCCAGCGCAGGCGGGCGGTCTCGTATCCTGGGGTGTGACCGCAGGAATCAGCCTCGTGGTGTGCGTCGGCGGCTACCTCTGGACCCGGGCCCGGACCCGGACGATCATGGACGGCCTGTGAGTCTGGTCAGAGCCACGGGCATCGGTAGGTCGTTCGGGACTGGTGGACGACGGGCGGCTTGCCGCGCCGTGCGAAACGTCTCTCTCACGGTCGACAAGGGGGAGTGCGTCGGCCTCATCGGCCGCAACGGCAGCGGCAAGACGACCCTGTTGCGTCTGCTCGCCGGTGTGCTCGCTCCGGACGAGGGCGAGGTGGTGGTCAATGGCACGATGGCCGCCCTGATCGAGGCCACGGGAGGCATCGAGCTCGACGCTTCAGGTGCAGAAAACCTGCGCAATTTGTTGATTCTTCAGGGTGTGAAATTGGCAGACCTGGGGCCGATCGTGGATCGCGCGAGCGCCTTTTCAGAGCTCGGTTCGGCCCTCGAGGACCCGGTGCGCACCTACTCGACCGGAATGGTGATGCGACTCGCATTCGCGGCAGTGACCTTTCTCGAAGCTGACCTCCTGCTCGTCGACGAGGTCCTGTCGGTCGGAGATCCCGTATTTCAGCGTCGTTGTGCCAATCAGATCCGACGCTTCGTCGCCGACGGCGGCACCATCATTCTCGCCAGCCACAACTACCACGAGATCGCGGCCCTGTGTGAACGAGTGGTCTTCATGGACAGCGGGGAGATCGTGATCGACGGCCCGGCGGACGACGTCTACCGCGCCTTCTGGCAGCGCAATGAGGAGGCGATGACGAGGATCTCCGCCTTCGGCCCGGAACGGCTGGTCGCAAACCCCCTGAAAGCGCATGCACCCCTGGCCGAGAACACCCATCAGGTTCGCATCCAGGGGGTCCGTTTCGTCGATGAACACGGAACGATGAGGCAGAGCTTTCGGGCATTGAGCCGGCTGTTGATCGAGATCGACTTCGAGGTCGAGACTGCCGTTGAATCGCCGATCTGCCGGGTGCAGTTCCACCGAGCTGACGGTCTCTTCGTCATGGGTGCGAATACCGCTCGCCACGAGCTGAACCTCGGGACCCTGCGGGGAAGCGGAACGCTCTGTCTCGAGTACGCGCACGTCCCGCTCGCCGAAGGCGAGTACTACGTCAGCGTCGGCCTGTGGCCGGACGAGTACCGGAGCTTCATCGCTGAGCGAGCCTACGATTTTCATGAAAATGCATACGTCATCAGGGTCGAACAACGCCGGGAGGACGGCGGCGGCCTGATCGCCTCGCGTCACCGGTGGACGATCGTCGATGGCTGATCGAGATTCACAAGATCGGGTCATCGTCATCGGCATGGATGGTCTGTCGTGGCCGGTGATCGATGCGCTGATCATCGACGGGCGGCTGCCGAATTTTCGCCAGGCTCTGTCATCGGGCGCCGCGGGCATCCTGCGCAGCACGACGCCACCATTGACGCCGGCGGCGTGGTCAACTCTTTTCTCCGGTCTGCCACCCTCACAGCACCTGGTCTTCGACTTCACGGCACGGGAGGCGGGCAGCTATCATTTCCGAATCTGCTCCAGCACTGACCGCCAGGCGCGAATGGTGTGGTCGCTGGCAAGCGACCAGGCGCGCAGTGTCGTCGTGCTCAACGTTCCTATGACCTATCCGCCGGTCGAGGTCAACGGGATCATGGTGGCGGGCATGGACGCACCGCACCTGAGGGGCGCGGTGGCGCCCCTGCAGGCAACGGCGAAGGTGCTTGCGACTGCTCCGGACTATGCCGTCGACGTGATGTCGCATTGGTTTGCCGACCGTGAGGTCTTCGGTGACCGGCTGCGGGCCATGCACCGCGCCCGCCACCGCGTTGCTCTCGAGTGGCTCGATTCCGCCAATCCCGACCTCTTCATCTGCGTCTACGTTCTCGCCGACAGGGTGCAACATGTCGAATGGAGCGAGCCCCCGTCCCCCGCGGTCACCGCCGCGTACGGGGTTCTCGACGAGGTCCTCGGGGACTATATGGAGAGGGCCGACGGCGGGGCCCAGCTCATGCTGATTTCCGATCACGGGTTCCAGGAGTTCAGATCAGAGGTGTGTCTCAACCGAATGCTCTTCGACGCCGGTCTCCTGCGACTCAAGCGGGGTCGCTGCAGGGAAATCGTCCTTCGCCACGACAGGAGGAGGGTCATGAGTCGCGGCGGCGGGCCAGCACCGGCCTCGTGCTGGCATCTGCCGCCGCGAGCCTTGTGGTTCGAAGACGTTGACTGGCAACGCACCCGGTGCGCGGCCTTTGGATTGATGGGAAACATGATGGTCAACCTGCGCGGCAGAGATCCGGAAGGCATTGTCGCACCGGGGGACGACGCTGCGGCTGTGCTGCGCGACGTCGAGCAGCTGGTCGCGGACACCGTTGGGCGATCCGTCGGCGACGTGCCGGTCACTGTGCATCCCGTGGACTGGGACCATCAACGCCCCGCGGCAGTGAGCCCGCCGGACGCGGTTGTCGAGATCGACGGCTACAGGGTCGGCACCTGGGGTGGGCGGGAGTTCTTTAGCCCGACCGTACTGCAGGCGAACCGCGAGGGCCACAACGGCACCCATGCCCCAGAGGGTGTATTCCTCGGTCTTGGGGAAACGATGCCCCGGCGTGCCGAACGTGGTGTTTTCGACGCGATCGACATCACTCCGACTATCATGGACCTGCTTGATCTCGACCCGGAGGATTGTCTGCCGGGTTCATCTCTTGTGGAGCGTTGAGTGGCAAGAGTCCTTGTCTACACCGTTGACGTTGACGTGCCCGGCCGACCGATCGACGGCGGCATGCTCCGGGTGCGCCAGCTGTGCCGGCTGCTCCGTGGGCTCGGTCACGAGGTCACGGTGTCGATGCCGCTCGAGGCGCTGCTCGGGTCGGGCGGCGCCGGCGACGTGATCGAAGCCGCTCACGACGGCCACAACCCGGTTCGGGTCGCCCTCGACCTCGAGCCGGACCTCGTGATCTGTGCCCAGTGGCACCTGGTGCCCGCGCTCGGCGCCCTCGACTGCCCCTTGTGGCTCGACCTCCATGGCAGCCTGCTCGCCGAAAACGCGTTCCGGCACGAGGGGGGTGCGGAGTCCGCCGCGCGCTACGGGCAAGAGGTCCTGGCCAAGCTGGCGGCCTTTGGGCGGGCCGATGCCGTAACCTGCACCGGCGCCCGCCAGCGCCTCTACTTTCGTGGCTGGCGGGCGATCGTGGGCGGCACCTACAACGACTGGGATGTCGAGCACTTGCCACTGTCGCTCGAGCCTGAAGCCGAGGCGCCGGCCCCGTGTGAGGGCCGAGGCCTTCGTTACCTGTTTGCCGGCAACTTGTGGCCGTGGATCGATCTCGGCAGCTGGTTGCCGGAGTTCTTCGGCGTCATCGCCGAGCGGCCGCACGACGAGGTGCATTTTTTTGTCGACGATCCGATCGACCGTCGCGACGGCCAGGCGGTCATCGTTACTGACGGTGGGGGGCCCGGCCTCGAACGTCTCATGGCCGAAGGCCGGTGTGTCGTGAAGAGCCGAATGGCCCACGACGAGTACCGCAACAAGGCACGCGAGTACGACATTGCTCTCGATCTTTTCGGGCCGAATCTCGAGCGAGAGCTGGCGGTGACTACACGCACCCTCGAATATCTCGCCTTCGGCATCCCCGTTCTCTACCCACGGCACGCGGAGCTCTCGGAGGTGATCACGGAGCACGGCTGCGGTTGGGTGCTCGATCCGCTCGAGGCCGGGGCGATACGATCGACAGTGGCCACCATCGACGCGGATGCGGTTCGTCAACGGACGATCGCGGCACGCACCGGGCCGGCGCTCGAGAGCCTTGAGCGGCAGGCGACATCTCGCTGCGCGGGCGTGCTGGAACGCATCCTGACTCCCGCGGGAGGGCGGCGCACACTCGGCGGTGAAGGGCGCTTCGAGGCCCGTCTTGGCGCCGTCGCTGTCGAAGATCTGCGCACAACCCGGCGCCAGCTCGGTCGCGGCCGTGAAACCATCGCCGCTCTCGAACAAAAGCTCAGAGAAAGGGAGCAGAGCGCCATCAAAGAGCGGCGCGAACTCGAGCAGGAGCTGCAGGAGAAGGAGGGCGACAATCGGCAGCTTGAGCGTACAACCGTGGCTGCCGAGGAGCGGATCGTAGATCTCAAACGCACAGCGGCCGACATGGAGGCCGATGCGACGGATCTGCAGCGGCAGCTGCAAGCGGAAAAATGCAGGGTCGAGGAGCTCGGGAGGGTCCTCTCGGATCGGCAAGAGCGCATCGCTGCACTCGGAGAAGAGCTGGCGGAAGATCGCCGACTCCTGCGGCAAACGATGGCCTGGAATCAAAAGCGGGTCGGCGCCCGGCAGGCTGCACTGGCCGTCAAGACCGCGGCGCCCCGTTCCTCGAGGCGTGGGGTGATGCAGCGGCTGCGCCTCCTCGTGCTCTACCTCGACCACATCCTCACCAGGGGTTACCTGGCGGTTTGGCAGAGAATCCGCCGGCAGCGGATCTTTCCGGGCATGTAGGGGCGGCCGGTGCGGATTCTCATGATCCACCCCCACGACCTCGAGTCGAACCTCGAGCCGTGGACTGTTCGTGTGACCTACCTCGCCCGTGAGCTGCGCGCCATGGGGCACGAGATCGTGATCGCGTATCACGCCCTCGGACACCCAGGCGCAGCGGTATGCCTCGACGGCACAGACATTCTCACCGTGCCCCTCGTACGCTACAGCCGGACCCTCCTCCACAAGACGAAGATCGTGCGCCGGCTGGCGCAATGGGCGGATCTCGTGCACTTCCAGAAGTGTCTCGCCTATACCGCGCTGCCTGCCGTCAAAGCGGCCTACAGCCTCGGTCTCCCGCTGCATTACGACTGGGATGACTGGGAGTCCGAGATATACAACTACCGACCGCCGAGCCGGGTCATCGGCCGCCACATCGACCGCGTCGAGAGGGCCTTGCCGTCGCTCGTAGACACCGTCTCGGTTGCCAGCGAGGGTTTGCGCGAGCTGGCCGTGGCGCGGGGAGTGCCCCCCGAGCTCATCGTCAAGGTACCCGTCGGCGCGGATACCGCCCGCTTCCACCCGGGGATCGACGGCGGCGAGATCAGGCGCCGTCACGATATCGAAGGCCCGATCGTGCTCTACGTCGGCCAGCTGCATGGCGCACAGTACCTCGAACATCTTCTCGAAAGCTTTGTCGCCATCAGGTCGCGCCAGTCGGACGTCACCCTGCTCGTGGTTGGCGGCGGCGACCGATTCGGCGAGCTGCACTCGCTGTCGGAGAGGCTCGGCATCAGCGACGCCATCGTTTTCACCGGGCCGGTGCCGCACGAAGAGGTCCCGCTCTACATGGCGGCTGGGGACGTGGCGGTGGCATGTTTCGACGACAACGCCCAGACGCGGTGCAAGAGCCCGCTCAAAATCGTCGAGTACCTGGCCATGGGTAAGGCGATCGTCGGGACCGAAATGGGTGAGGCCGCGCGCATGCTTTCGCACGGCGCCGGTCTGACCTACCGGGCCGGCGACCTCCGTGGTCTCGGTGAAGCGGTGTCGGCCGTTCTCGAGTGCCCCGACCGGCGGCGGGCTCTCGAGGCGGCGGCCCGGAAAAGGTCCGAAGAAGTCTACAACTGGCGTGAGTCAGCCAGATCTTTGGCCCAGGCGTACGAGATGGCCCAAATCATGGGAGCGGGTCGCAGGCGACGTTCATTTCGAGCAGAGATCGATCTGCCCGGCAAGAGTGAGCCGAAGGGCAAAAACAGTGCCGGAGCCGAGGCAATACTGCCGCAGACCGGTCGCTTCAAGGGTTTTGTCTCTCGCAACCTCGACCTGGTCGGCATCTTTCACGGCGAGCAGGCAGTGGTCGGGCCGCGCCTCGTTCAACTCGACGTGACCAACAACTGCAACAACGACTGCATCGCGTGCTGGTGCAATACACCGCTGCTCGGTGACCAGAGGATGTCGATCGAGGAGAAACGCCAGGAGCTGCCATATGACCGGGTCGTCAGTGTGCTCGAGGAGCTGTGGGACCTCGGCACACGTGAGATCTACATGGCGGGCGGCGGCGAGCCCTTCATGCACCCGCGCATCATGGACATCATCCGCACCGTCAAGCGACTCGGCTTCACCCTTTTCGTCAATACCAACTTCACCCTTGTCGACAGGGATCGTGCCCGCGAGCTCGTCGAGCTCGGCGTCGATCACCTGACCGTCAGCGTCTGGGCAGGCACGGCGCCGGTCTACGCCCTCGTCCACCCGAACAAGACCGAAGAAACCTTCGAGGACATCCGCTCGACCCTCCAGTACCTCAACTCGATCAAGACCGGGGCGCCGCTCGTCAAGCTCTACCAGGTCATCTCGAGCCTCAACTTTCACGAGATTCCCGAGATGGTGCGGTTTGCCCGGGAGACCGGGAGTGAGTCGCTCGAGTACACCCTGGTCGACGTGATGCCCGGGGCCACCGAGTGTCTTCTGCTCGACGAGGCCGAGCGGGTGCGGGCGGTCGAGCTGCTCCAGGAGGCCACATCGATGGCTGAAGGTGGGCCCGGAATCTATGGCCTGGACCTTTTCGAGCGCAGGTTGAGCAATAGCGCTTCGACTGCTGGTCAGCACGACAGCGACGTCATCCACTTGATGCCCTGCACCATCGGCTGGACCTTTGCCCGGATCATGCCGGACGGCAGTGTGAACCCCTGTCTCAAGGCCCACCGCATCCCGACCGGCAGCATCCTTCACCAGTCCTTCAACCAGATCTGGAATGGGCGCCCGCAACGCGATTTCAGGCGGCATACGAATGTCTTCGAGAAGAAGGGGCCGTTCTTTCAGCAGATCGGCAACGACCCCTCCGCCGAGTGTGGGTGCGTGAAGTCGTGTGACGACATTCGCCGCAACCAGACGACCTTCGAGAGAATTCAAGCGTTGCCCTGGTGGCGGCGGCGCCTGCTGGCGCGGGCGGCGCGAAAGCTGGGGAAGGGGGACGCACCGTGATGGCGGCAGCGGCGACGCCACCGGTCGAGCGGCTCCCGCAACTCATCCTCTTCCTCGTGAACCCGCTCTTGCTGCTTCCTTTCGTGACCGACCAGGCGCTACTTCGGTGGCTCCTGGTCGCGGCCTCGTTGGCGGTGGCGCTCTTGGCAAGCGGGGCGCTTGGTGCGCGTATGTGGCGCCATCGCGCAGAGGTGTGGCCGCTTGCAGCCCTGACTCTGCTGCTCATTGTCCACCTGGCTCGCGGGGCGCCGGTTGCGGAGACAGTCAGGTGGTTGGTCCTGATCGTGCTCGGCGGCGTGACCTACCTGTATTGCAGGACTCTCGGCTCCAGCGGCCGCGACACTTCGCTTCGGCTGTTGGTCATGGCCGGAGGTGCGATCGGGGCCTACGCGGTCCTTCAGGCGGTTGGTCTGGACGTTGTGCCCTACTCGGCCGAAAGCTGGATGTACCGGGTCGTCACGACCTTCGGCCATCGCAATTTCACCGCCACATTCCTGGTCGTGGTTCTTTTTTGTGCTCTGCAGCTGCATCAGGATCGTGGCAACAGCCCAGGACGGTGGCCCCTGATCTCGACGGTCCTCATCTACCTCGGCCTGTTGGCGACGGGTTCGAGGTTTCCGATTCTGGCGGCGACCGTCGCGCTCGCCATGCACTTCGGCATCAAGAAAACCATGCGGTGGGTCGCTGTCGTTTTGATGCTCGTGCTCGCGATCTGGACCGCGGTCATCTTCGCTCGGGGTGAGCTGGGCGCCGTGGTCACCCGGACCGAAACGTTGTTTTTGCGAGCTGATCTTTATCGATCGATGACGCCTCTCATGGTCGCCGAGCCGGTTGTCGGTCTCGGCCCGGGCGGTTTTGCGCGCGGCGTTGGGGAGGTTATCGGGCCGCGAATGCCCGAAGATACGCCGGGGCTGGTTTTTCTCCATGCTCACCTGCTGCCAGCCGAGCTCGTGATTGACCTCGGCGTGATCGGGCTGGTCTTTGCCCTCTGCTTCGTGCTCCCTGCCTGGATGGGCCTGGTCCGTCGCAGGCGTCTGGGGTGGCTTGGCTGGGCCCACCTCGTCTGGCTCGTCATCAACCTGTACGACGTGTCCTTCTTCAGTTACGCCGGTTGGGTGACGCTGTGGCCGCTCCTGGCCTTCCTGCGGACCGAGGGCCCCCTTCCTGCAGCGGAAGCGCCGGCCCCCGGTTGGTTCGGGCGCGGTCTGTTGATCGTGCTGATGGTCGGTGCCGTCTTTGTGCTCGCTCCCATGGTCCGGTCGAGTCACTACTCGTTTCTGGGAGCGACGGCACTGGTCAGCGATCGAGGACCCGCAGCTGTGAGTGCGTATGAACGGGCGGACGACATCTGGTCGCTTCCTCTCGAAGACCGATATCGCCAGGCCGTCGCCACTTTGAAAGCAGGCGAGGCCGTGCTCGCGACCCAGCGCCTGCTCGCCGTCGAGTCTGAGGCCCCTGGATTCAGCGCCGTGCGCTACAACCTCGCAATGGCCTACGCCCGCCTCGAGCAAGAGTCCGAGGCCGCGGTCTGGAACGACCGTCACCTCGACCTCCACCCCCGGGATCAAGGTGCACTCGACGCTCGGGAGCGGTTTCACGAAATCACGGATGGTGCACAGGAGCGAGATTCGGAAGATAATAAAGGGCCAGGATGAAGTCCCTTGAAGTCTCGGCTGTGCTCGTCAGCCACTTCCATCGTTCGACGATCGAAAGGGCCCTGAGATCACTTCGGCTTCTTGGAGACGATCTGGTCGAGGTGCTTGTCGTCGACAACGGGGGTGGTCTCGGCGTCGGGCTTGATGAAAGTATCGTCGGCCGTTCACTTCGGCTCATCAGCCCTGGGGAGAACCTCGGGTTTGCCGGTGGGGTCAACCGTGCCGCGCAGGCGGCGGCCGGCCAAATGCTGTTGCTGCTCAGCCCGGATGCCGAGATCCTCAGTTGGGACCCGAAGCCTCTCCATGAGGTATTCGCTTCGCAGATGGTGGGCGCCGTCGGCGCATTGACCCTTGACCTCGACGATCGGCCGTCTGTCTCATGGGGTGAGTTTCCCGGGATCAGGCGGTTGTTGGGGCAGCTGACCTTGAGTCGTTGGTATCGGGATCGAAAGAGGCTGAATGATCTGGGGCGAGGGCAACCGGTGGTTGTTCAGTGGGCGTTGGGGGCGGCTCTCCTGATACCACGGCGCCACTTCTTCGACGTCGGGCCTTTTGACGAGAGCTATTTCGTCTGCGGCGAAGATCAAGACTTCGGCGGTCGTCTGGCGACCCGAGGTCTCCAGTGCATCGTATCGCCGGCGTGGACCGTCAGACACGTGCCGAAAGATCCTGGCGGTATTCGAAGAGAAATTCGCAGCAACGACCTCCGGTTCGTGAGACGCTACGGCAATCCTGCGGGCCGTCTCATCTGGTCCGTTCTCGGCTTCGGTTTGAGAGATGGCGCGGCGATTCAGGAGACGCTTCGCACCGCGCCCTCTGATGTCGCAGAGCCTGCCCAGAACACCTCTGGCCCATCGCTCGAGATCGTCGGGCCATGTGAAGGCCGGCCGGATCCCGACTCCGTTGTCGATGGCACAGGGTCGACGGCCGTCCAGAGCCCTCCGTTCATCCAGATCGACTACCAGATCACCGAACGGTGCAACGCCCGCTGCGCCTTCTGCTCGTGTTGGAAGAGCAAAGAGGTCAGCGACCTCCCGGCGGAGGTGTGGGTTCAAGCGGCGCAAAGGATGCAGAGTCTCGCACCCGTCGAGTTCGCGTGTATCGGCGGCGGCGAACCATTTCTATATCCCCACCTCGAGGAAGTTGTGAAGGGCCTGAGCGCCCTTGATATCCACACGGTTGTGGTCACCAATGGGAGCCTGCTGAGCGAGAAAAAAATTCAGGCCATCCTCGAGGCCGGAGTCGGACATATCGACTTCTCGCTCGATGGATTCGCGGCCACTCACGACTCGCTGCGCGGTGTCGACGGCCTCTTCCAGCGGTGTGTGACAGCCATGAAGCGGATCAAGGAGATCGATGTCTCTGCAAGCCTCGGGATCTCGACGCTCATCTGTGAGCGGAACATCCGAGAGCTGCCGCAGTTCGCTCGGTGGGCCCTGGATCATCTGCCTGTCGAAGCCATCAACTTTCAGGCCTACAACCAGGTTACCTCGTATCGGGGTCCCCAATGGTGGCACGACGACCCGCTCTGGCCCAATGACTCGGCTGTCGTGGAGGAAGTACTGACCGCCCTGCAGACGATGGCCCGCGGGGGTGCGAGAATCGTCAACGATCCCCTGCAGCTCGATAAGTTCAAGCGGTACTTCGCGAACCCCGATCAGCCACTCGGGATTCGTTGCCCTGCGGGCACGTTCAATTTCTCCGTCTCCCATACGGGTGACATCCATGGTTGTATCGCAGAGGCGGGCGGCGGCAACATCAGCAAGGATGACCCCGTCGAGATCTACAGAACGAAGTTCGGTGGGATTCGACAGAAGGCCAAGCAGTGCACGGAGAACTGCCACTTCCTCATCAACTGCTACTTCCCACTCCATTGGAAGAGGTGGAGCGAGCTGATGGGCGAGATGGTCGAGCCGGAAGAAGAACCATGTCCCCCAGCACCCCTGCGCCCGGGTCGGCTCGTTCTTCCCCCTGAGGTGCGGGGCATCACCTCGGCCGGTCCCCACGAGTCCCACCCCGACCTCATTCACCTCGACGGACATCTTCACCTGGATCTTCTCGGCAAGAATGCCGATCCCGATCGCCGACTCGCCCCGCCGGGCGCTGCGGCTCACCAGGTTCCGCTGGTCTATCTGTGCGGTGATTCGTCCGAGGTACACCGCTGGGGGGTCGGGTTTGCCGAGGATGATTTTTTTGACCAGGTGGCAGCCCTCGAACAGCTGGCCTCACAAGGCGCCATCTACCACACGGTCGTCGGAGTGCGCCGCACGAACTTCCACCGGCTCGACCGGATCCACGACCTGATCTGGAAATGTCGAGGAATGGCCGGCGTGCCGATCGAGAGTTTCGACCTGGGCAATCTTGACGAGTTGAGTAGCCGTTTTCGCATCTACCTCAGCCAGGTCAATGCTCAGACCCTGCCTGAAGGCATCGAGTTCACCGTCGTCGACGACCAGCTCGAACCGCTGCTGGATGCTGTCGAGAAAGGCGCGCACCTACCCGATCTCGACCGGCGCCGCCTTCTGCGCGCCCTCGGGCCGGTCTGCAAGGACGTATTCACCGGTCCGCGGTACCTGCTGCTCGATCTTGCCGGCAAATGTAATCTCGACTGCGTCTACTGCAGACGTTTCTCGCCCTGGCACCAGGACTACTGGGAAGGCAGGCACCCCGAGCTCTCAGGCTTCCTCGACTTCACCGCGATCGAGAATGTCCTGGCAGACGCGAAGGCCCTCGGCGTGGAGACCATACTTCTTGTTGGCGGCGGTGAGCCGACTCTGCACCCGAAATTCAAACAGATCATCGAACTCATCCGCCACCACGGAATGAGCTACAACTTTTCCACCAATGGATCCCTGCTCGATACCTGCCGGGACGCTGTGCTCGCGGGAGGTTGCGGCGCGATCACGGTGAGCCTCTCCTTTGCGTCTGAGGGCTCTTTCTCGAAGATTCGACCGAACTCATCGCAGCGCCTCATGAGCCGGATTGAAGACAATATCCGTGGTCTGACTGCGGCGAAGAGAGAACGCGGAGTCGAGGCCCCGGAAGTCACGGCGCTGTATGCCATCTGCAAGTACAACGTCGATGAGATCACGGACATGGTTCACCATGCTGCGGATCTCGGGGTCGATACCGTCTGGTTCCAGCTCGTACACCTGGAGGAATTCAGCAAGCAGGAGCTGAGCCTCGATGCCGATGAGATGGAGCGGGCGAAGAAGGAGTTGAAGTCGGCGAGGGCCCTTGCCCAACAGAAGGGCATCACCTTCAACTCATTCATCGACTTCGAGCTCGATCACTACGACGAGGAGAAGGGCGATTGGTCGAGCAGCGGCATGCTCGAGCAAGGCTGCTTCGTTGGCTGGCACTTCTCTTTTGTCCATGTGCGGCGTGAGGTCTTCATGTGCTGCGGGGCCAAGGTCGTAGGAATCCTCGATGAAAACGGCCGGGGATTCAAAGACCTCTGGAGCTCGGAGGCCTACAGCCGCTATCGCAACGACGGGCTCGTGATGCATCGGGAGAACCCCCTGACGCTCTATGGCAACCCGCTCTATGAGGCCTACTGCGATTCATGCGACAACCACGATCAGAACACCATGATGCTGAAAGACATTCGACACTTCGGCCTTGCCCGGTTCGTGGAACGATGAAAGCCGATCTCGACCACAATGACCCCTCCTGAATCAGGTGGTTGAATGGCTCATTGGGGTCAGGGTGAGACCACCGAGCTGAGGCTTACAAAT
>CAZCEX010000052.1:0-14204 GCA_964497785.1 uncultured Thermoanaerobaculia bacterium
GGTGGGCTTTCGTTGATCCTCCGGTCGGCTTCGTAGTCCCTACGGAGAACGAGAAGGCGCCTCCGGTGGGATGTGCCGGGCATAGCATTGTGTGCCGCGCGGCACGGCGACGGAACGCAAATCAGCACAATGCCTATGCCGGGCAATCCACGGGGAGGGTGATGAAAAAACCGGCGCGTTGCGGGTTACGATGCCCGAGCGCCGAGGAGCAACTCGAATGGGTTGCGACGAGCTGGGCGCAGCCCAGAAGCGGCAGTACCCCCGGCCGTCGCGGGCCGAGGTGGCAGGCGAAGCCTGCTGTGGGTCCTCCAGTTGCGTGACGTTTCGGAGGCTGCGCCCGCTTGACCGCGCCACCGGTCCACGGCACCCTTTACTGATGCTGATCAAGATCTGCGGTATCACGAGACCCGAGGACGCCGAGGCAACGGTGGCGGCGGGGGCCGACCTGGTCGGCTTCGTCTTCGTGCCCGGAACGCCGCGTGCCGTCGACGCTGAAGAGGCGGGCTGGATCCGCGACCTCGCCGGCGTCGAGACCGTCGGTGTTTTTCGTGACGCGCCTCTCGAGAGCATGCAGCAGGTTCGTCGCCTGCTCGATCTCGACCGCGTGCAGCTGCACGGCAATGAACCCGATGAGTGGATCGAGCCTCTTGGGAGCGGAGTGATACGAAGGGTTCCGAGCCCGATTAGAGAGGGCGAACGGGCGCGAGTGGAGCTATTGACGGCAATCGGCGCGCTTGCGTTGGTCGACCCGGGGGCCGGCGACGGCGTGGCGTGTGACTGGGGGGATCTCGGACGCCGACTCTGCGGCTTGTCTATCGGGCTCGCTGGGGGCCTGCGGCCGGAGAATGTGAGAACCGCAATTCAGGCGGCGAAGCCGTGCCTCGTCGACGTGTCGTCGGGTGTAGAGTCCGCCCCCGGGGTCAAGGACATCACCAGGATCGAGGCGTTCATCGCCGAAGTCCGTCGGGTTGCGGGCGACGGTTTCGAACAGCAATAGCGTCCATGCTGTAGAATCCCCGCCTCATGAAGGAGTGGTCCCCAGACTCGTGGATGAGGTATCCGGCGGAACAGCAGCCGCACTACGCTGATGCGGTCTGCCTCGAGCACACGCTCGAACGCCTGCAAACCTTGCCCCCGTTGGTCACCTCGTGGGAGGTCGAACGCCTCAAGGGCCAGCTTGCGGAAGCGGCGGCGGGCCGTCGATTCTTGCTCCAGGGCGGGGCGTGTGCCGAGAGCTTCGATCAATGCAGGGCCGACGTCATCACGAACAAGCTGAAGATCCTCTTGCAGATGTCGCTGGTCCTGACCTTCGGACTCAAGCGTCAGATCATCCGCCTCGGCCGGTTCGCCGGACAGTACGCCAAACCCAGGTCGCAGGACACCGAGACCCGCGACGGAGTCACATTGCCTTCGTATCGTGGCGAGCTGGTCAACGGCAGGGACTTCACTGCCGAATCGCGATGCCACGACCCCGAACGGCTGTTGCTCGGGTACCAGCACGCGGCCATGACGCTCAACTTTATTCGCGCCCTCGTCGAGGGTGGGTTTGCCGATCTCCACCACCCCGAGTACTGGGATCTGGAGTTCGTGACCCACTCACCGCGCGCTCTCGAGTACCAGAGTACGGTGCAAAACATTTCCGAATCTTTGCGGTTCATGGAGACCCTGGCCGGGATTCAGGCCAGCCAGATTTCCAGAGTAGACTTTTTTACCTCGCACGAGGGTCTGCACCTTTCTTACGAGCAGGCCCAGACTCGACGGGTTCCCCACAAGCAGGGGTGGTTCAATCTCGCCGCCCACCTTCCCTGGATCGGCATGCGAACCGCCGACCCCGGCGGCGCCCATGTCGAGTACTTCCGCGGGATTCGCAACCCGATTGGAATCAAGATCGGTCCGGCGATAACGCGCGAGTGGATGTCCGACCTGCTCGAGATCCTCGATCCCGAGCGTGAGCCCGGACGCATTACCCTGATCCACCGTTTCGGATTCGATGGCGTGGGGAAAAACCTGCCGCTGCTCATTGACGCTGTCCGTGAGTCGGGCCACCCCGTTCTGTGGTGCTGCGACCCGATGCACGGCAATACCGAGACCACGGCAGATGGGACCAAGACCCGAAGCTTCGACAGAATTCTCGGCGAGCTCGAACTCAGCTTCGACATCCACCACGACGCCGGGACCTACCTCGGCGGCGTGCACTTCGAGCTGTCCGGGGACAATATTACGGAGTGTGTCGGCGGCGCCCGCGGTCTCAGCGAGGTGGACCTGGGGCGGGCCTATGAAACCCACGTCGACCCCCGCCTCAACTACGAGCAGTCCCTCGAAATGGCCTTGCGCGTAGCACGCTGGCTCTCGAAGATGAACGGTCGGGGCGCCACGGGATAGGGCTCGTTCGGGTACCGGTTGGCTGTGAGGCCTCGCGCGGCCCAACGGCGACAGCAGCAGCGACTGAACCCCGCCGCCGTCCCTGCCGCTGCCGCCGTCCCTGCCGCTGCCGCCGCCGATCGGCTATCATGCCGGGATCACGGGCGACCGGCGCGACCGGTTGCTCGGCGGAGGCGCCATGCAGTATGAAATCCCCATCGGCCTGACCTTCGACGACGTTCTGTTGGTGCCGTCGAGGTCCGAGGTGCACCCGAACGCGGTCGATGTTTCGACTCGGCTTACCCGTTCGGGAATCACGATCAACCTGCCGGTGATTTCGGCGGCCATGGACACCGTCACCGAAGCCAACCTGGCGATTGCTATGGCGCAGCACGGCGGCCTCGGTGTGGTTCACAAGAATATGTCGATCGCCCAGCAGGCCGAGGAGGTCGACAGGGTCAAGCGCTCAGAGTCCGGCATGATCGTCGACCCAGTCACTATCAGGCCGCAGCAGACCGTTCAGGATGCTCTCGCGGTGATGGAGCGCTACCGAATCTCCGGTCTGCCCGTTGTTGGGAAACAGGGTAATCTTCAGGGTATTCTGACAAACCGGGACCTGCGTTTTTGCACCGAGTTCGAGCGTCCCATCTCTGACTTCATGACCAAGGACGCCCTGGTGACGGCGCCGGTCGGCACGACCCTCGAGGAGGCGAAGGCTCTTCTCCACCGCCACCGCATCGAAAAACTCCTGGTGGTCGACGACGCGGGCAGTCTGAAAGGGCTGATCACGGTCAAGGACATCAAGAAGGCGCAGAAGTTCCCGCATGCGAGCAAGGACGAGCTGGGTAGATTGCGAGTGGCCGCCGCCATAGGCGTCTCGGGTGACCTCGCCGAACGATGCGCTGGTCTCATCGAACGCAAGGTCGACATCCTCTGCATGGACAGCTCGCACGCCCACTCACGCGGCGTGCTCGATGCGGTCGAAAGGGTACGGGCCGATTTTCCCGACGTTTCGCTCATTGTTGGCAATATTGCAACCGCTGAAGCAACCAAGGATCTCGTCAGTCTGGGCGTGGACGCTGTCAAGGTGGGCATCGGGCCGGGTTCGATCTGCACGACTCGGGTCGTGACCGGCGCCGGCATGCCGCAGATTTCGGCCGTCGTCGAATGCGCCCTGGAGGCCCACAAGAACGGAGTCGCTGTCGTCGCTGACGGCGGCATCCGATTTTCGGGGGACATCACGAAGGCGATTGCCGCCGGGGCCGACGTCGTCATGATCGGTTCCCTCTTCGCCGGTGTCGAAGAAAGTCCTGGTGAGCAGATCCTCTACCAGGGTCGCACCTTCAAGGCCTATCGGGGCATGGGTTCGATAGGAGCGATGAAGGACGCTTTCGGTTCGCGTGATCGTTACTTTCAGGAGGGTGGGGACGCGGCCAAGCTCGTGCCGGAAGGCATCGAGGGCATGGTGGCCTTCAAGGGGCCGCTGGCCGACCAGTTGACCCAACTGGTTGGTGGTCTTCGAGCTGGAATGGGACTGGCGGGTTGCTCCTCGATTTCGGATCTCCAGGAGAAGGCGCAGCTCGTCAGGGTGACCTCTGCCGGTCGTCAGGAAGGCCACGCTCACGACGTCGTTATCACCAAGGAGGCGCCGAACTACCGTGTTGATCGTTGAGCTCGTTGTTCCACGGATAGGCACGGCGCCCGCTGACAGGGGAGAGAGACCATGAACCGAAACAGGTCGTTTGTTATGGGTCTTGTGTGCACGGCCATCGCCACGTCCCTGGCCTGCGCCACGGCCGAGCAGACCACGACCGAACAACCATCCGTGGATCCGGACACTGCAGCGGTCGCAGCTGACGCTGAAGCCGTAGCGAATCCCAGCGAAACGAAGACGCTCAGCGCTGGCGAGCCATGGGTCGAACCGGAATCGGGCATGGCCTTTCGCTACATTCCTCCAGGCGTGTGGATGATGGGCAGCCCGGCGGACGAAACTGGGCGCAGAGAAACCGAGGAGTTACACGAGGTCACCTTGACCCGTGGGTTTTGGATGGGCGAGACCGAGGTGACTCAGCAGCAGTGGCAAGAGCTGATGGGCAGCAACCCGGCGCATTTTGACAGATGTGGCGCTAACTGCCCGGTCGAGAGCGTCAACTGGATCGATGCCCTCGAGTTCAGTAACGCTCTCTCCAAGAGGGCCGGCCTGACAGAGTGTTACGTGATGGACAACGTTGGGGTGGACTTTGCCGGCCTCGACTGTGACGGCTTTCGGCTGCCCTCTGAGGCGGAGTGGGAGTGGGCCGCAAGGGCGGGTACGAAGACGGTGTTGTACTCGGGCGGTCTCACGATTGCCGGGGCGGGCAATGGCCCTGAACTCGACCCGGTGGCTTGGTACGGCGGCAATAGTGGTGTTGAGTACGAGGGCGGAGAGGACTGCTCGGGGTGGAAGGAAACCCACCACCCCGCTCAGCAGTGCGGAACACACCCGGTCGGCCAGAAGAAGCCGAACCCGTGGTTCTTGTACGACATGCTCGGCAACGTCTGGGAGTGGACCTGGGATGCTACGGGCAGCTTCACGGCGGATGCGGTCACCGACCCCCTGGTGGCGGCGAAGCAGGCAGGTCGCATGGTGCGGGGCTGCGCGTGGGACAGCGGCGCCAGAGCCTGCCGCGTTGCCAATCGGGGCATGAATACGACGAGAATCCGTTCCAAGGTGATCGGCCTGCGTCTGGTACGCACCGACATCGGTAGTGTTGAAGTACCGGCCCCATAATCCGACTGTTTGTCGCCGATTCTGCTATCCTCCCGGCCCATGATGAAGAAGGCTTTGATCACTGGTGTCACGGGGCAGGACGGGTCATACCTGGCCGAGCTTTTGTTGGAAAAGGGGTACGAGGTTGACGGTGTCGTGAGGAGGGCATCGACCTTCACCCGGGAACGCATCGACCACCTTCGGGCCGACCCCGGGTCGAGGAGCCGTTTTCACCTGCACTACGGCGACCTCGGGGATGCCGAGAGCCTGATCTCGGTCCTGACCGATACCAGGCCCGACGAGGTCTACAACCTGGCTGCCCAATCACACGTCGGCATATCATTCAAACAGCCGACCTACACCGGAGATGTCACCGCTTTGGGAACGATTCGGCTTTTAGAGGCCGTCCGGCGGGTGGTTCCCGAGGCGCGTTACTACCAGGCCTCATCTTCGGAGCTGTTCGGCAAGGTGCACGAGAGTCCCCAGAGTGAGTCCACACCGTTTCATCCGCGCTCCCCTTATGCGGTAGCCAAGCTCTATGCCTTTTGGGCTACGGTGAACTTCCGCGAGGCGTATGGTTTGTTTACGACCAACGGGATTCTCTTCAACCACGAGTCGCCGCGGCGAGGTGAGAATTTCGTAACCCGGAAAATCACCCGTGCGGTGGCGGAGATCGACGCCGGCAGGCGGCAGTCCGTGGCTCTCGGCAATCTCGACGCGTGTCGCGATTGGGGATATGCCGGAGATTTCGTGCGAGCGATGTGGCTCATGCTGCAGGTGGATGAGCCGGACGACTATGTGGTCGGCACAGGTGAGACCCACTCGGTGCGTGAGTTCGCCGAGCTCGCTTTCCAGGAGATCGGCATCGAGTTGAGCTGGGAGGGACGGGACGGGGAGGAGATCGGCCGGGATGAAAGTGGCGAGGCACGGGTAGTCGTCGATCCCCGTTACTATCGGCCGGCGGAGGTCGATAGTCTGCTTGCCGATGCGACGCGCGCGCGGGTCGAGCTTGGGTGGCAACCAGAGGTGCGTTTCAAGGAACTCGTACGCATGATGGTGCGGGCCGATATCGAGCGGACGCGCCGGGCGTGATCCGAGCCAGACATTAAGCCCAGGGAGGAATCATGAAGATCGTCGAGTGCGTTCCGAATATTTCTGAAGGTCGACGACCCGAAATCTACGATGCCGTCGCCCAGGCGGCCGCGTCGGTTGCCGGCGTGCGCCTGCTCGATGTCGATCCGGGTCAAGAGACCAACCGGACGGTGATTACGTTCGTCGGTGAACCCGAGGCCGTCCTCGAGGGGGCCTTTCAGCTCATCAAGAAATCATATGAACTCATCGACATGCGTGAGCACACAGGCGCTCATGGCCGGCAGGGTGCGACCGACGTCTGTCCGCTCGTCCCAGTGTCGAACATCAGTGTCGAGGAGTGTATCGAGCTCGCCAATAATCTGGCGCGTCGTGTCGGCAAAGAGCTGGGCGTGCCCGTCTACCTCTACGAGTTTGCGGCGACCCGGCCCGAGCGCAGATCCCTGGCTGACATCCGCAAGGGCGAGTACGAGGCCCTTCCGGTCAAGTTGAAGACGCAGGAGTTTGCTCCTGACTACGGCCCTGCCGAGTTCGTTCCGACCTTCGGCGCCATGGTCATCGGTGTGCGGAAGTTCCTCGTCGCCTACAACGTCGACCTCAATGTCGCCGACAACCGGTGGGCCAACCGCGTCGCATTCGACGTGCGGGAGAAAGGGCGAATGGTCCCCGGCCCAGACGGTAAGAAGGTCCAGAAGCCCGGTGCACTGAAGGCCGTGCGCGGTGTTGGCTGGACCATTCCGGAGTACGGCTGTGCTCAGGTGTCGATGAACCTCATCGACCTCGACGTGACGCCGATGCATCGGGCCTTCGATGCTTGCGACGAGAGCGCACGTTCCCGGGGCATCCGGGTGACCGGCTCGGAGCTCGTTGGGCTCGTACCGCGTTCCTCGATTGTCGATGCCGGTGTGCACTACCTGAAGAAGATGCAGCGGTCCCCGGGTGTCCCCTATGCGGACATCGTGCATACTGCGGTCCGATCCCTCGGACTCAGCGAGGTGGCAGAGTTCAATCCGAATGAGAAGATCATCGAGGACCTGTTGGCGCCAGAACGCCCTCTCGCATCACTGACCCTGCAGGGGTTTGCCGACGAGACCTCGCGCGATTCGACCGCTCCTGGTGGCGGGTCGGTGGCGGCATTGGCCGGCGCCCTCGGGGCTGCTCTGGCAGCGATGGTCGCCAACCTGCCGCACCCCAAGGCGGCCTTCGCCGATGCGCGCGACGAGCTCGAGGCCATCGCTGTGCGAGGTCAGCAGCTCAAGCAGGCGATGCTGGATGCGATCGACGATGACACCTGGGCCTTCCAAAAGGTCATGGACGCGAGCAAGGCCCCGGCTGAAAAAAGGGCGTCTGCCGTACGTGAAGCAACAATCGGCGCCGCAGCCGTACCGCTCGAGGTCGTCGAAATGTGTCCCGAGATCGTCGATCTCTGTCGGCGGGCCCTCGATGCCGGCATGAAGGCGTCGGCGTCGGACGCCGGGGTTGGCGCCACAATGGCCCGATCTGCCGCGGTAGGGGCGGCCATGAATGTGCGTATCAATCTCCAGGACATGGCTGACGACGATGAAGCTGCTGCCATGTTGGAGCGAGCAGATGTTGCTCTCGAACGTACCGAAGCTGATGCAACTGCTCTTGTCGCCGAGGTCTGGCGGCGGCTGGGGCGTTAGTGATGGGAGGCGATCAGTCATCAAGCTCCATCAACGGTGTCATCGGGGTCGTGTTGGCGCGTATCATTGTGCCCCTTTACTTTGCGTTCGGCGCGGTGCTCAAGATCGCGGATACGAGTGCGAGTCACCTTCCTGTTGCTCTCGTCAAATGGATGGGCGCGCTCGACATCAACCTGATGTACGTTTTTCGCCTGTCGATCGCGGTCGAGTTGCTGGTCGTCGGGGTGATGGTGCTGGTCCCGAGGTTGGCGCGTCCGGTGGGTCTGTTCCTGATGGGCATCTTTCTGCCGGTTATTATCGGTGACCTGGCACTGGGCGCCTCGAGCTGTGGTTGCTTCGGCGGAGTCCAGGTACCTCCCTGGGTCACCCTGGTGATCGACGGGGGGCTCTTTCTCGGTTTATGGTGGTTCGGCCGCCATGCTCAGTCTCTGGCCTACAAAAAGGAGCTTCCGACCCTTCAGCTCGTCGTAGCCGGGCTGTGGGTCGTCGCGAGCTTCATGATCGGTTTCAGCGCTGGCGGCGCCGCCTTCGGAGGAGCAGAGCCCGGCGGCAACAGCAGCGCAGAATCCGGGAGCGTTTCTCTTCCGGCGGATGGGTACCACATGCCGGATTATGAGGCCTGGATCGGATCGAGCTGGGACGATGTTCCCATCTCAACCTGGATCACAGGGGAGGAAGTTCTGGGAACGGCGGTCGAGTACGTGATGTTCTATCGCAAGGACTGCGAGCACTGTCACGAGCTCATGGAGGCGTGGTTCGCCGACGAGCCGCCCGGGCCGACGTTGGCGGTTTCGGTGCCCGAGCGCGGAGGGTACCCAACCGAGAATTTGCAGGCGTTCGCTTGTGATTCGTGCCGCCTGGCCGAACTGCCTTTGGGTGTCGACTGGTTTCTGCAAACTCCAATCCTCGCCAGGCTTCGTGATGGTGTTGTCGAGTGTGTCGCGGAGGTCACAGCAAGCGATCCGCAGTGCATCGAATTTTGAAAAAAAACAGCGATCAGGTTCACATTTCATATGTTATAGTATTGGCGCTTCTCGCGGCCCGGAGCCGTGAAAACTAACGGGAGCGTAAATTCAGGAGGTGGATAATGAGGAAGATGGTTTCACCGGCGTTGGTGATTTTGCTGGTCGCTGGTCTCACGTTGACGGGCTGCGCCACGAAGAAGTTCGTGCAGGAGCAGATTGATGCATCCGAGGGCGTTACCAACGCCAAGATCGGCGAGGTCCAGACTTCGGTCGAAGGCAACCAGAAGTCCATTGGCGATCTCGAGAAGAAGAGCGACGCTCTGGCGAAGAAAGTCGATGAGCTCTCCGCGACCGCCAAGGACGCACTCAAGCGGGCCAACGCAGCCAACAAGCTGGCAAAGGGCAAATTCCTCTATGAGGTCACCCTGACCGACAACGACGTCAAGTTCGGTTTCAACAAGTTCGCGCTGTCTGACGAAGCCAAGGCCGCCCTCGATGCTTTTGCCAACAAGATCAAGGCCGAGAACAAGGGTGTTTACGTCGAGGTCCAGGGCCACACGGACAACATCGGATCCGATAAGGTCAACCTCGAGCTTGGCTACAAACGTGCCGCGCAGGCCATGCGCTACCTCAACATGGAGCATGGTTTCCCGCTCCATCGCATGAACGTTATCTCCTACGGCAAGGGCAAGCCTGTTGCCGACAACAACACCAGAGACGGCCGCGCCCAGAATCGTCGCGTGACCCTCGTGGTGATGAACTGACCTTTTTTCGAATGTGAAGAGCCCGGGCTTCGGCCCGGGTTTTTTCTTTTGCAGGCAATGGCCTGAACAGCAGCGAGGGCTGTTGGTGCACGGTAGCCATTGCCTGCAAAAGAAAAAACATATAAGAAGGGCGGCAAGATGAGTGTTCAACGTCGAGTTGTTGCGGTCTTGGGGCCCGGAACGGCTTCGCGTGAGGAGAAAAGGGTCGCCGAGGCGGTGGGTACGTCTTCGGCTCGAAATGGGTGGGTCGTATTGACGGGTGGTGGTCCCGGGGTCATGGAAGCGGCGTCTCGGGGCGCATCCGAGGAGGGCGGTCTTACTGTCGGTATTCTGCCGGTAACAAAGGCGACGCCCGACTACCCGAATCGCTGGGTCGAGATCGCGATCTTCACCGGCGCTGGGTCGGCCCGCAACAACTTCAACGTCCTGTCGGCCGACTTGTGCATAGCGATCGGGGGTGGGCCGGGGACCTTGTCCGAGATTGCTCTCGCCATGAAGGCGGGTACGCCGATCTGGTGTTGGGGCAGCTGGGACATCGAGCCGCCTGCCGGTACGGTCGTGGAGCTGCCGAGGGTGTTTCGAACGCCCGAATTGCTCGTGGCTGCGCTTGAGGAGTATTTTCTTTGACGGACCCGATGCGCTATTCATCACCAAAAGGCTGAAGCGCATTGCCCTGCCTCAATCCGCCAACACAGTTGGATGTTCGGCAGGGCAATGCGCTTCAGCCTTTTGTTATGTTAGTGTTCCTCGTGGCGAAATAATCCCCGTGCTTGCACGGATCCGAGCAGAGTCGATCGACGGCCTGCTTTTTAAGGAGGAGAGAGAATGCACGAGACCCAGCCGAAGGAATCAAAGCTGCTGCCGTCCAACGCCTATACCAAGCTCGCCCCCGGCGAGGAGTATCAACCCGTCGTACCGGCCGAAGACTTGCGGCCCGAGGTCACCTTGTGGTCGATCGGTGTCGGCGTGGCGATGGTGGTGGTCTTCACTGCCGCCTGTTCCTACATGGCCTTGAGGGCCGGCAACGCCATTGAGGCCTCGATTCCGATCGCCATCCTGGCGATTTTCTTCGGCAAGATGCGCAAACTGCCGAGCACCATCTTGGAAAACGTCATGGTGCAGAGCGTCGGCCAAGCTGCGGGTGTGGTGGCAGCGGGCGCGACCTTCGTCGTGCCGGCCCTCTACATCAACCAACTGCCGGTTGCCTGGTGGCAGATCTTCTTCGCCTGCTGCATCGGCGGTTTCCTGGGCACCGTGCTCATCATCCCGTTGCGCAAGTACTTCGTGAAGGATTTGCACGGCGAACTGCCTTTCCCCGAAGCCACGGCCATCAACAACATCCTGGTCACCGGCGAGAGCTCGGCCGGCGGCGCCGGCAAGATCCTCCTGATCGCCTTCGCCGTGGGAGCGCTCTTTGACTTCTCGGTCGAGGCCTTCCACCTCTGGAACTCCAACCTTTCGAGCGCCACTCTGCTCGGAGGGATCGGCCAGAGCATTCGGTTCGAGATCGGTATCTCGGCCATCGCCGCCCTCTTCGGTCTCGGCTACATCATCGGCATCCGATACGCCTCGATCATAGCTTCGGGTTCAGTCCTGGCGGTATTGGTGATGGTGCCGGTGGTGTACGTTTTTGGCCAGCACATCCCGGGCCTCAACTATGCCGGAAACACCTACGACATCTCGAGCATGAGCTCGAGCGCCATCTTCGGCGCCTTCATCAAACCGATCGGCATCGGCGCAATCGCCATCTCGGGCCTCATCGGTATCATCCGAATGTGGAAGATTGTCGTCGGCTCGGTGACCCTCGGTTTCAAAGGATTCTCGAAACACGCCGTCAAGCAGGACGACACGGAGCGTTGCCAGCGCGACATGGAGCCCAAGAACGTGCTCCTGATCCAGGCCCTCTCGACACTTTCGATGGGCATGCTCTTCTTCGTCGTCTCCATGGTGACAGCGCCGGGGGCCGGTGAAGCCGCCTTCGGTTTCGGCGCCAGCATCAAGTTCGGTATCGTCGGCATGGTCGTCGGCTGGGCCCTGTCCTTTCTCTTTACGCCGGTGGCCGCGCAAGCCATTGCTATCGTGGGCGTCAACCCGGTATCGGGCATGACCCTGATCACCGTGGTCCTATCCATCGGCTGCATGATCGTCGTAGGCCTCAAGGGGACGGCGGGCATGATCATCGCCCTCATCATCGGTACTGCGGTGTGTACCGCGCTGTCGACCTCGGGCGCTCTGATCACAGACTTCAAGATCGGCTATTGGCTCGGCTCCACTCCTCGCAACCAGGAACGCTGGAAGTTCCTCGGCATGGTGGTGGCTGCCCTCGTCGTGGCGATGGTCATCCCGCTCATGGACCAGGCCTACCACTTCGTGGTCGAGGACCCGGAGACCGGCGCCATGGTAAGCAACGAGCGTGTGCTGCCGGCGCCTCAGGCAAACATGATCGCAGCCGTCTCCAAGGGTTTGATGAGTGACCCTGCCAACCAGCCGTGGCTGCTCTACGGTCTCGGCGGCGTGGTCGCCATCATGCTCCTGATGGCGGGCGTGCCCATGCTCGCTTTCGCTCTCGGCATGTACCTGCCTATCGGCATCAACATGGCGGTGCTGTCAGGGGCGATCGTCGCCTGGATTGTCGGCAAGACCGGCGGCTCGGAGGAGGTGCGTTCGGCGCGCGCCGAGCAGGGCACCCTGATCGCTTCGGGTCTGATGGCGGGCGCCGCCATCTTCGGCATCATCACGGCGGTGATGCGCGTGCCCAAGTTCGGGGCGCCGATCCGCTTCATCAGTCAAGGTGTGCACTTCACGCTCGAGACCGTGCGCGGTGTGCCGGTGCTCGAAGAAGAGACCATGGCCTGGTTTGCCGGCTTCAATGGTCAGGCGATCGGTTTTGGCATGTACCTGCTGCTCGGTGTGGTGTGTTTCTTCCTCGCCCGCATGGGGGCGCGTTGGCAGCTTGAAGCCGACAAGAACGGTGAGTAGGGGAGGGTAATGATGAAGAGGCAAGACCGGCGAGAGTTCCTCAGGCAACTGGCGGTCGCGACGGGTGGGATCGTTGTGCTGCCGACTGCGTTCAGCTGCACCGGAGGAGGCGATGGGTCGGATGCCGCGCCCCAGGGCGAACCTGGGCCCGGAAATGGCGTCGAACTGATCGAGGAGGAGGTTCTCGAGGTACCGCTGGTGATGCCGGCCGACTGGGACCCGGTGGCCTTCAACCTGGAACGCGGCAACGCGGGCGCGATACCGGAGTCCTACCTCGACGACATCAACGGTCCCGACGGGGTGCCGAAACACCTCGGCAAGCACCTGCCCTTCGTACCCGAGGTCGACCCGGCCCTGGTGCCCGAAGGCTACATCGCCATCATGTGGGGCGATCCCGACAAGGGCTACGCCCAACACCCGCAGGCGCGCGAAGGTTCCGAGGCCTATCCGGTCGGCCATTGGTACAACTGGGTCCGGGTGCGCAAGGCCGTCGACGGCGAGGCCGAAGAGGCGGAGAGTGAATTCACCGCCTGGCCGAAGTCGGCCTACGGCGATACGGGGCTCTTCGTCGCCGCCGACGGTGGCGACATCGAGGTCGACAGCGGCAAGAACACCGTCTACCTCGTCAAGCTGCCGTCCGACGTCGTCGCCGGCGACACGGTGCGCATCTACGGCCACTGCTTGTATCACGGGGAGTACGTCGACTTTCTGGTGACCTGACCCCAATGCGAAGCGGGCCGGACCTGCATCGTTGTGCGCTGGCGGGAATTCGGAATTGAACCGCGAAGACGCGAAGAGCGCAAAGATGTGATTTCAGGGCCCGAAAGGGCCCTAACGAAGGCGTGTGCCGCCTTGCTGGTGGCGTCCTCGACGGCCACAGGTGATTTGGACCTGGACTCTGCCCCGAGCCCGAGCCCGTTACCGTTGTCGAATGCGCTTCTTCGGTAACGACAACGGTAACGGGCTTGGGCTCGGGCGAAAAATATACGGTGGACCAGGTTTTCAACGAAGTTTCCGACTGACAACTTTTCGTCAGGACTTGACCCGGGGAGACCTCGAGCGTCGCGTGGTCTCTCGAAACCGTGAGGTGAGCAAACGCCGCAGAGTTCGGTGCATTCGAGGTAGTTTGTAAATCCCAGGCAGAAAGCCTATATTGGGTGAAGACATTCCTGAATGTGATCTTGGTATGGCTCGCTGACAACAGCGGGTATGACCGGCTTCAGGCCGGGAACTCGGGGGGCCAAGCATGAGCTTACGGTTTTTCGTGATGTCGTTGGCAGTTGCATTCTCTTTGTTGCTTTCGCCCGTGTGCGCCCAGGTTCAGTCGGGGCATGACTACCAGATCAACAGCCTGACCTCGGGTGATCAGGTCGAACCCGCGGTGGGCGTGGACGCCTCCGGGAAATTCCTCGTGGTGTGGAGCAGTGACACCTCGGCCGGAACCGATACCGACTACTCGAGCATCCAGGGGCGCTGGTTCACCACGGACGGCGCCCCGGCTGGGCCCGATTTCCAGGTGAACACCCACACCACGGGCGAGCAGTCGCAGCCGGCCGTTGCTTCGGACGGTGACGGGAGCTTCATCGTGGTCTGGAAGACCTACGAGTTCTGGGACGACTGGGCATGGTCACTG
>CAZCEX010000053.1:0-14177 GCA_964497785.1 uncultured Thermoanaerobaculia bacterium
CGCGGTACCGAGGTTCACGCCGCCTCAGCTGGTGTCGTCAGTCGTATTCTGGTCGATTACGAGGGCAAGGCCACCGGGAGGTTCGTGATCATCGACCACGGTGGCGGCCTGGCTACATACTACGGTCACGTCGACGAAGTCCTGGTCGAGGCCGGCGACCTTGTCGAACGCGGCCAGGCTATCGCCACCGTCGGAATGACGGGTCTCACAACCGGCCCCCACATCCACTTCGAGGTCCGCCGCGACGGCGAGCAGGTCGACCCGGATCCGTTCATCGACCGGTAATCGGGCGTCGGACTCGGACTCGGGCTCGGACTCGGCTACCGACACCGTCACGGGCACCGTGGCGGAAGCGGCCACCGCCACGGCAGCGGTCACGGTCTCCGTCTGGCGGCCCCGATATTGGGTATGGATGCTCCATTTTGGCTTCTCCGAAGCGTGCTCCGGCCTGCAAGATCAATTACTATGCGACATGGCGCGGGACATTCTCCAATTCAAGAGGGAGCCCTGAAGGATGGAATTCCCCGACCTACGATCAACAATGCTGACCGAGGCACGGGGTGATTGTGCAGATTGCCATCACGGACTCTGAGGACGACGAGCACTACATGCGGGAGTCAATCCGTCGACTGAACCCACCTGACGTGTACGAAAAATTTTTGAAGGAAAGACAAGAATGAGCATTGAGCAGGAAAGAGCGAGGCGTGCTCTGGATTTGCAGGCCAGAGCCAAGGACGTTCCTCTGAGTCAAATCCCGGCATACAAGAAGTGGTCAGAAAGACAATTGGAATCAGGTACTTCTGACGCATTGATTGCCCATTTGGATGCGACGTCGATGTGGCTGCTTCCGGAGGAGGTGGCAAAGGTGTCTGAAGCCGATTTTGATGAGATGCTACAAGATCTGATGGATGAAATTGGTGAGGGATAGTTGTGGATGGATTGATATCTGGGTGCCCCCAAACCTCACAGGCTTTCTTTTCTACATGGAAGACGGTCGGCTCAACAAGATCACGTAGCACATCAAGACGTGCTGCTGCGTCTGCAGCCTGTCGCTGCCCGAGGTAACAGTCTCGGTCTCCGTTGGGATTGAGCCCCAGTCCCCCTTGCGATCTGCCGTCCTCTGGTTTAGGTTAGTGGGTGAAAGACCGAAAAGGAGGACGAGAACATGTGTCGTTCATTGCGCGTATTTTTCGTAGCCGGGAGCTTTTTGCTGCTCGGAATCGTTGTTGGTTCGGCGCCAGTTCAGGCGCAGGTGATGGTTGATGATTTTGAAGCCGGCCAGACTCCGCTGCAGGTTGTTTGGACCGATGACTATGGTGTGAGTTCGGCTTTGGTGCCGGTGCTCGGTGGCGAGCGGGATTTCCAGGTCGAAACCTACGCCGGTGTGACAGGGTTTGCTCAGGCCGAGGTCACGGGGGGCGCCTATGTTCACACTATTTCAGGGGTTGCCATCGTAGCTCGGACGACGGTGATCTGGGACGGGCCCGACGGAGACGGTGACAACGTGGACGGTTCCGGGCTTGGCGGACTCAACTTCGTGAGTCAGGGTCTCGACCGGTTCCGTATTCACGTCCTGGACGCGAGCCAGGACTGGATCGTAGGAATCAGGGTGTACTCGGCCGACAACCTCTACTCCGGTGCGACGATCAACGTCGATGCATCGGTCGCCGGAGAGGATATCTTCCTGCCCTTTGATATTTTCGGCGAGGAGGCGGATGCCGACGGGCCGGCTGATTTCTCGAATGTCGGTGCGATCGCTCTCGCCATTGGCTTCGAGGGTCTCGGCGCGACCGGCACGGTTCGTCTAGGCGAGTTCGAAGCCGCTATGGACAGCCAGATTCCTGAGGACACCTACACCTACTGGGTGCCGGTGGCAGCGCATGCGCCTGGAACTGGCGGCTCGCAGTGGCGGACCGACATGGGTGGCCTCAATCTCTCCGCTGCCCAGGCGAGCCTGATGATCCGTCTGCACACCAGAAACGCGACCTTCGAGGGAGAGCAGACGCTGCCCGGGGACGGTCACCTGATCTTTTCCGATATCGTTGGTCAGTTGGCCGACGGAAACCAGCAAGGCACGTTGGAGATCGAATCCGACAGTGAGCTTTTCATTACCTCCCGAACCTACAACCAATCGACCGCTGGCACCTTCGGCCAGTATCTCGACGGTGCGCCCAGCGACCAGGGCCTGTCTACGGGTGGCAAGGCGTGGCTGCCCCATCTCATTCAGGGCGACCTGCAAAACGGCCAGAGTTTCCGCACCAACCTCGGCGTTGCCAACACTGGTGATAATCCGGCCAAGGTGGCGATCACGCTGCATGACGAGATGGGGACCCAAGTGGCTCAGTTCACCCTCGATGTGGCTGCAGGTCAGGTCGTGCAGGAGAACGAGGTCTTCTTGAACCGAGCCGGTCTCGCTTCGATGCCCCAGGGCTACGCCATCATCGAGGTCACTGACGGGTCCGGTCTTTTCGCGTATGGCTCGGTTGTCGACAATGGCACGGGTGACGCGACGACGATCCCGATGAAGGTGCGCTGAGGCGTTATCAGATCAGGCTTTCTTCTTTCCAGCCGAGGCGGATGAGTTCGATGTGAGCTTCGTCGGTCGCTCCGAGTCCGTAGCGCTCGCCGGCGATCTGGATGTGGTGTGGTGAAGGTGCGATCGGCTTGTTTTCGCCGAAGAACTCTGTGCGTTTCGCCTGGATGATGCGGGCGCCGACGGCGTCCACCGGTGCCGGGTCGACGGCGACGAGGAGCCCGCCGTAGGTCCATACGAATCTTTTCGAGAAGGAGTGTGGGCCGACGCTGTGGAACTGCGGGGTGAGCATTACCAATACGTTGAGCCGCACCTTGCCTTCGAGCACCGGGAGCTTCCAGAGTGCCCCGAGGGTGGCGCAGGCGTCGGCGTGATACTCGGACGGGCGGGGCACGAACATGATGACGTTTTTGAGGCAGGTGCCGAGCCCCGACCAGTGGTGGGTGCGCATGGGCCGCACGTTGATGAAGGCGGTTGCTTTCGTGAAGATCGGGTTTTGAAGCACGCCCCGGTCGTCGACCGAGATGTTGCCTGGTGCGACGCCGGCGCTGAGGACTTCCTCCCGCATGGCCTGTTCGAGGGCGGGGGGCGTTGCCAGGTGGCTCCAAACGTTCGATTTGATACCGACCACGTCGGCGGGCCGGATGAGCTTTCTCCATGCAGCGGCGGCGTCGGGAACCTCGAGCACAGTGGTGACGGCTTGGTTGAGCATGGTGTGTAGCTCAGCTCCATCGACCTGGCCGTCGTCGCCGACGACCGTTTTACTGCGAATCAGAACCACTCTGCTGCGTTTTTTCGGTGGGTTTTCCGCGGGCGCGGGCTTGGTGGTTGCGAAGAGGCTGCCGACGGCGAGCCCCGATCCTGTGCGGAGTACATCGCGGCGGGTTGGTTTCTTCATGGTCCGTTCTCCTTTTGTGCTGACGCCAACAGCTCTTCGACGATCATCCGATCATCGGCGTCCAGGACGATCATCAGTCTCCGGCCTGCCAGGCGGGCGCCACGCGAAGGTTCGACCCCTTCAGATACCGTCGCGGAGCTCGTGTCGCTGCTGAAGAGTTCTTTGGTCGCCTTGAGAGCAGCTTCGGCATGTGGGAGGTCGGGGTACTCCGCCACGATGACCCTGGCACGTCGGTCCGAGCTTTCGTACCACGCCAGAACCGCGGGCGATGAAGCGGCGATGCCGAGCGGGTTGTCGAGTGGGATCGAGGTATGGGTCGACAGGATCTGAGGGTGGTAGAGGTAGCGGATGGATGAAAGATCGAGTCCCTGCTGCGGCAGCGCGTCTACGAGAGAGGGAAGGTCTCCGGTCGTGGTGATGGCCCTGGCGACTGTGCGTCCGAGGTTGAGCACTGCGTTCTCGGCGTCTGGTCCTTCGCCGTCGGCATAGATCGAAACAAAGAACGGACCCTTCCAGAATGACAACCAACCGTAACGGAATCGCGAGCCCTGACCGATTTTCACATCTGCACCGTCGAGGTCGTAGGTGTAGACGCCGAAGGCGTCAGCGGCGGAGGCCATCTCGAAGACATCGAGCACGATGTCGGAGTCCGGTCCCGAGTAACGGCGAGCCAGACATTGGCGCATCGAGTAGGCCAGGTAGACTTCGGCGTGGCCGTCGATGTAGTCAAAAATCGACTGGGTGTCGAACAGTTGATCCGGATTGTGAGCGACCCAAGCCGCAACAGATTGCGGGACCTCGCCGGCGATCTCGATCAGAGGGTTCACCGGAGACTCATGCTTGCCACAGGCCTGCACGACCAGCAGGGCGGATATACAAACAGCGAAGAAGCTTATTCGCCGACAGTTCGAGCACTTCACCTTGAATGCCTCCAGAGTCCACAGCTGGATCTTAACCCGGCCCGAACCCATATCCACAAACCAGGAGGTTGCCCAGCGGTATCCGAAACACTCACGCCCCCGTTGCGTAAATAATCGAGACCGTGCCCCTTTGATGTGGTTCGGGTACATTCGAGTTATGAGACTTCGGACCAAGCTGATCATCGCGTTCTTCTTCCTGGCGATCGTTCCCCTCGTCACGATCGTCCTCTTCGGCTATTCCTCGTCGCAGAGGGCCTTCAGAGCTGCCGTCGAGGCCGAGAGCCGGCAGCTCGCCGAGGTCATGAACGAACGCATGGCTGGGGTTCGTGACAACCTCGACGAGGTTCTCGGGCGGGCTGCGGAAATCAGGTACGCCTCTCTGGAAGAGCACGAGGCCGCTGAAGAGGACGTGAGGTACTGGCAGCTCGAGCAGGAGATGGCCGAGCTCGGGTCCCTGGTGGAGACCTGCGAGTTCATTCCTGCGCCGCCACCGGTGAGCGATGAAATCGTGAGAGTCGAAGGTGGCGAGGAGGCGTCGATGCCGCAGCCTCAACCGACGCCACCCGAGCGCATCGTCTTCATGATCAACCAGTGGCGTGACGGCCCAGACGACGGGGATTCAGCCGATGACGAAAACGTCGGCGAGATGAGCTTTCACTTCGATCTCAGCGGGATCGGGGGTCGGGAGCCGGCGGCGCAGCGGTCTGACGAGTTTTTGTTCGAAGGGTCGCGATGGCTGGCCGCGATGATCGAAGACCCCGAGGCCTTCGAGGAGATGTTCGGCGCCAAGGGGGAAGAGATCGCGGAGCATGTGATCGACCTCGTCGTCGACGAAGGACCGGAGCTGCTCGCTCATGCCATGAGTAACTCCGAGGCGCTGGAGAAAGCCCTGGCCGCGCACGGAATCCGCCTCAGTGAGCATATTCTCGGTTCGATTCCTGCGCGACTGCGTTTGACCGAGAAGGAGTTGGAGGAGCTCGAGGCCAAGAGGGCTCGTGCTGAAGCTCTGCTCGGAAGACAGTACTCCTACGAGGTCCGAGATGGTGACCGTGTGCTCGGCCACATGCGCGCCCAGGTCAGCACACGTGACGTGCTCGATGCGGTGTTCGCTGCCTCCAGGACGGACGAGGGGGAGGTTCCGTTCGCAATCGACTCCCAAGGCCAGGTCCACACGCTCGAAACGCAGGATAAGGCTGTGCTCGAGGCCCTCGACCTCACCAGCTCTGCCGGGGTGCCGATGGTGAAGGAGACCGCAGATTGGATCGTGGTCGCATCCGAGGATGAGGTGTCTGGTACGACCTTCGGCATCGCCAGGCCTGTCGGCGATGCCCTCGCCGAGATCCAACGAACCGCGTTCACGAATTTGGCTTTTGGGCTGTTCGTGGTCGGCCTGGCGGGCTTCGGCATCTTGCCGCTGTCGCGGCGCATGACGCGCCACCTGTCGACTCTGACCGACGCCGCCGGCAAGCTCGCCGGCGGGGATCTTTCGACTCGAGTTCCGGTGCGGTCGCGCGATGAGTTCGGTCAGCTGGCGTCGGCCTTCAATCGAATGGCCGTCGATCTCGACGACCGCCAGAACCAACTCCTGAAGCAAGAAAGGCTGCGTCAGGAGCGTGAGGTCGCAACCCGTTTCCTCGAAGTGGAGAATCAACGCAAGAGCGGTGAACTCGAGGCGGCGCGGCAGTTTCAGCTGTCGTTGCTGCCGGACCGCGCGCCTCAACACCCCAGGTTCGACATCGCTGTTGCCATGCAGACGGCAACCGAGGTCGGAGGCGACTACTACGATTTCCGGGAGGGCGATGACGGATCGCTCACCATCGCCCTCGGCGACGCCACCGGTCATGGAGCGGCCGCCGGGACCATGGTCACGGTGGCCAAGAGCCTGTTCACGTCGGCACGTGACCTCGATCCGGAGCCGTTCCTCAACCAGGCCGCGTCAACGATTCGAGGTCTGCGGCTGGGCAGAATGTCGATGGCGCTCACCATCGCGCGCCTGGACGATCGTGGACTCACTGTGTCGATTGCGGGTATGCCTCCGCTACTCCTGCACCGCGCCGGCGCGGCCGAGGTCGAAGAAATTCTGGTCCCCGGCCTTCCCCTGGGCGGGTTCCGTGGCGACGGGTATCGTTCATTGAGGGTTGATCTCGAGCCCGGGGACACCGTTCTGATGATGTCGGACGGCTTCCCGGAACTCCTCAATACTGACGGTCAACCTCTCGGCTACGAAAGGGCGAGCCGGATCTTTGCCGACGTCGTCCACTACCCGCCGCAGGAACTCATCGAAGAGCTTGAAGCCGGCGCTCGAGTGTGGCGCGGCGAATGCCCTCAGGCGGATGACATGACCTTCCTCGTTTTGCGGAGGTTGTAGTCACCCTCCTTGTATTGCGGAGGCTGCAGTTACCCTGTTTTGAGGATCGTTGTCCTGGCCGTATTGTCATTCGATGACGATGACGATGACGATGACGACGGTGAGGATGAGGCGCTGAGACGCAGAGAAAAAGAACAGATTCTGAGGTCCGTCAATGCGTTACCTCTGCGCCTTTGCGCCTCTGCGTTTCAATCGCCCTATTTCGCCTCTCGGCTGACACTCACGATCAACCTGACTCAGGCGCCTGGTCTCGATGCGGGTTAGGGCGTCGGGTCGGACCATGCGGTGGTATTCCCGCTTTCGAAACCATCGGCGAAGATCGAGACGTCAACCGCGGTCCCCCGGATGATGATGTCGTCGATGTGCCAGCCGTCGTCGGTTTGGTAGCTGTCGCTGTCGAGCCTGAAGCGAATACGGGCTGCGGCTGCGCCGTCCAGATCAGGCAGCGAAAGGACAACCGCCTCCCAGCCTGAGTTGGCGCCATCCCATCGAGCGCTCTCGTCCCAGGTCGATCCACCGTCCGCCGAATACTCGACGATGGCGTAGTCGTACCCGGCCTCCGTTGAGTAGGTGTGGAAAAAGAGCAGCTGAACGTTCGAGACAAAGGACAGGTCGAACGGCGCAGATGTCAACGAGGTGTCTTCGTAGTCCGCATAGTTGCTCCCGGGACTGTCGGTCCAGCTGTAGCTCCCCGAGTGGGCTGCTTCGGTGGTCAGGGCCCAGGGGCTCTGAGCGGTCCAACCCTGGGGGCCGGCCTCGGCGTCGTCGGCGAGGGTGACCTCGAACGGCTGCAGCTGGAAGTCCACGGTGGTGGTTTCGCCCAATGTTGCCGTGACGTCAGTGACGGTGTGACTGCCGTGATCCGGGTCAGTCGGTGTCGCGGTGACCGAGTAGATCCCTTCCGGCACCATCAGGTCATAAGCGCCGGTCGCCGGGTCGGTGATAACTGAGTTGATGCCGCCGACTGTGACTTCAGCTTCGAGAGGGGCGCCATCCTCGGCGGAGGTCACAGCGCCCGCGACATGCGGCGTCGTTGCAGGGTCCATGATCCATATAAACAGAGCGGAGACCGGGCCCCACTGGCCAGTGTCGTCCTGGGCCTGGCAGAAGAGCGTGTGCTGTCCGACAGCCAATCCTGTGGTTGTGATTGATGCCTCAACCGGCTCGATGCCGGTGTCGAAAACGCCGTCGGATGCGGACAACGCCTGAAAAGCCGGGGCAGGGTCGGTCCAGGGCGCTGAGTTGATGCTGCAGCGGGCGCCGGCAACGGTACCGGTTGGCTGGGTGCCGTTCGTATGGTTGAAGCGGGTGTCATCAGCGTTGGCGCTGATCTCGAGCAGCGCATCCGGTGCGATGAAATTCCCATCAGCTGCTGCGAGATCCACAACCTCGGGGCCTTGTGGTGTCAGGTAGGGTGTGCGGGCGATCTTGGCGGCATAGACCAGGGTCGTCAGATTGTCGGGGAATACAGTCGCTTCGAATGAAGAGCAGGGCTGAAAGAAGCTCGTGCCCAGCTCGAAGACAAACGATGCTACGCCCAGGTGACCGTAGATCGAATCGATGGTGTCGCCGTCAACCGGGTAGATGTGGTGGACGGGGTTGTAGTCGTTGAAGTAGGCCAGCTTGCGACCGAGGGTGCGGTAGGCAGCACCATTGGGTGGGTCGTTGTTCGTGTCGAAGCCCCAGGGCCAAAGAACCTCCTGCCCAAAGCTGTGGATGTCGATGTACAGGCCGGTGGCGTCGTCCGGGGCGGCGGCGTTGACGGCATCGTCCCGCTGGTCAGGGAAGATAACGTTGGCATAGGTTTCAACTGCCTGCGTCTCTGGTTCTGATGCTGCCGTCGGTCCGCGAAAGGTACCGTCGCAATCCGAACCGGAGGACCCTCCGCAGCAGCCCCACTGAAACGTGAAGTTGCGGTTGAGGTCGGCGCCGCGTGAGGAGGGCATCGAGCTGCAGTAGTTCTCATTCGTATTCTTGCGCCAGCTGTCGCCACCCTCGGCCTGTTTTCGGCCGTCGGGGTTGGTATGCAGCATGATGTGGATCTCGTGCTCGTCCAACAGCCAGGTAGCATCGGCGTCGGTTCCATAGTTGTCAACGAGATACTCGGCAAAACGAGTGGCCAGCTCGGCCGTCGCGTACTCGCGGGCGTGGATGGCCGAGGTGATGAAGAAGACGGGCTTGCCTTGACCGTCGCCGGTGGGAGTTCCCGCAACCAGGGAGTTGGTCAGCTTGAGGACCCACATGTCGTAGCCCGCGCTGCCCCCGGGGTTGAACTTCTCCCAGCTGTCTCCGGCATCGACGAGCTCGGCGAGCGTGGGGTTCTCGGCGACGATCTGGGCGGCGGAGGCAAAGGTCTCCTCGACCGTGCGATAGCACTCGTAGCCGGGGATGCCGGTGACCTGGCCGGGAAGCCGGAAGCGCGGCGCACAGATTTCGGCCGTCCTTTTGGTATCGATTTCCAGTCGCACCCCCAAAGCCTCGAGGCGCCCGAATCCGATGTCGTCGACGTCGACGATGAAATATCCCTCGTCAAAACGCACGGCCCACGGCTCCGTCCACGCGGCGACGCTCGTCAGGACGGTCGGGTCGGTGCTGTGCACCCGCACCACCGTCGTCCGGCAGTTCGTAGGCATGAAGGGGTCCGCTGCCACAAGAACCGAGGTGGGAAGCAGGGAAAGACATACGATTGCTACGACGAAAGTGCGGCTCATGACGACTCCGATCTCAACGGAGGATAGTCGCGGATTCTGGCCAGCGCAAGAACACGGAATAGCGCGAGCTGAGGTCAACGTCTTCTTGACCCGCCTGCCGGTGTCGAGCGGGGTCGCCGATGCGCTGTTCATGGACGGTTTTGAGTCTGGCGATTTGCAGGCGTGGTCCGTGGTTTCTCCGGCAAAACCGAGCATCTGGGGTTCCCCGTGGTCAGTGTGTGGTGTTACCGGGTCTTTGATAGCATGGTCAGGACGAATACAGATACTCGCGCGATGGTAATGATCGAGGAGGAGAGGTCATCTCAGGTCAACGTCCTTATGGGTCGAAACGCTGCCGGGTTGACGGCCGTGAGGTGGCCTATGTGCGCGCCGGTCAGGGTACGTGATGCTCGAGGAGCGGCTCGCAGCTCAGGAGGAAGATCAGAAGATCCTCACCGAGCGTGCCGAAGAGATCATCCTGCTCGGTTCGGTGGCGGAAGCCATCGACGCCCGTACGACGACAGAGGGCATCTTCGAAAGCCTGCTCGAGCGTATCGCCATTCTCAAGGATGTGCCCTACTGCTCGATAGGTCATTTGCAGGGCGAACATCTCACGCTTGTAAACGAGTTTGCGGTGTTCAGGGACGAAGCCCCGGACGGGGCGACGCTCCAGCTGAGCGATGGCATGATCGATGCCCTGCACCAGGGGCACCTGTGTATTGGCGGGTCGGCTCTGCATCGGATCGTATCTCGGCTCTTTTTGGCGCCATCCGGTTTCGTGCCAAAGGGTTTGCTCCTCCTGCCGTTCTCATCCGTGGCCTGCAAAGGGAGCTGTTTGGGCATCTTTGCGGATGATGCACGTGATCCGGAGGAGCTTGATGGGCTCAAGCCGCTGCTCGATCAGGCCATCAACCACGCTGTGGCGCGTCTCGAGGCCATCGCGTTGCTCGAGGAGCTCGAGCGCCTCAACGCCACCCTCGACGATCGCGTCAAGGAACGCACGCGCGACCTGGCCGACGCCTATCGGCAACTCGAGGTCGAAGTCGAAGAGAGGCGGCTTGTCGAGGAGCAGCTGCGGCAAGCGGCAACAGTATTCGACAACACCTCCGAGGGTGTGATCATCACCGACCTGCGGACCACGATCCTGGCGGTGAACCCCGCTTTCTGTGAAGTGACCGGCTATGCGGAGGGCGAGGTGCTCGGCCAGACCACTGGCGTGCTTGCCTCCGGCCGCCATCCCCGACAGTTTTACGACGAGATGTGGGCGTCGATCGGAGCGACCGGCAGGTGGCGAGGTGAGATCTGGAATCGGCGCAAGAACGGCGAGGTCTTTCCAGAGCTGCTCAACATATCGGAGGTGCGGGACGAGGACGGGAAACTCACTCACTACGTAGGGGTTTTCTCCGATATCAGTGCGCTCAAGGAATCCCAAGCAAGACTCCAGCACCTCGCCCACCACGACCCTCTCACCGGTCTGCCCAACCGGCTGTTGCTGCACGCCCGAATGGAGCACGCGCTGATACGCGCACGTCGCACCGGTGAAAGAGTGGCCGTACTCTTTTTGGACCTCGATCGTTTCAAGGCGATCAACGATACCTTCGGTCATCCCGTTGGTGACAGGTTCTTGCAGGCCGTTGCCGACCGTTTGACTGCAGCAATGCGGGAGGACGACACGGTGGCGCGCCTCGGGGGGGACGAGTTCGTGATCCTGGTGGAAGGCCTCGAAGATCCTCTCGACGCCGCCGGGGTCGCGGAAAAAACGCTCGAAGCGCTGCGCCATCCGGTCCTCGTCGACGACGCCGAGATCTTCACCTCGGCATCGATCGGCATTGCAGTGGCGCCAGACGACGGAAAGAGCCTGACCGTGCTGTTACGCAACGCCGATGGCGCCATGTACCAGGCGAAGGACGCGGGTCGAAACACCTTCAAACAGTACACGGCAGAGCTGTCCAGGGGCGCCAGAGAGCGGTTCGATCTCGAGAGTGCGCTGCGCCGAGCCCTCGGTCGCAGTGAGTTCATTCTTCATTTTCAACCCCTCTTGGAGCTGAGCACGGACAGCATCGTTGGCGTAGAAGCCCTCGTACGTTGGCAGCACCCAGAATTGGGTCTGACCCTCCCGGATACGTTTATTGAGTTGGCCGAGGACATTGGACTGATCCACGAAATCGACAGGTGGGTCCTGGAGCAGGCCTGCCGCCGTTGTGTCGCATGGAATCGGAACGGCCGCCCGTCGTTGAGAATGGCGGTCAACGTGTCGGGCCGGGACATCATGCTCTCGGCTTTATTCGACACCGTGTCGGAGGTGATCGAAGCCACAGGGGTGGACCCCGGGCTCTTGGAACTCGAGATCACCGAGAGTTTCGTCATGCACGAGCCGGAGCAGGTGATCGAGACCCTTGTAGCCCTAAAGAGTCTTGGCATCACTCTGGCTATCGACGATTTCGGCGCCGGGTTCACCTCTTTGGCCTACCTCAAACGCTTTCCCATCGACAGATTCAAGATCGATAGCTCGATCATCGTCGGCCTGCCCGAGTCCGACAGCGACCGGGCCATCGCCCAGGCGGTCATCACCCTTGGCCACAACCTACACCTGCCGGTGGTCGCCGAGGGGGTGGAGACTGCGGACCAGCTCTCTTTCCTGCGCAGCGTCGGTTGCGACGAGGTCCAGGGCTTTCTCTTATGCCGGCCTCTTTCCGCGCCCGATTTTGAGCGGGTGCTCGAGAGCGGTCGGCCGTTGGGGGTGTGGAGCAGCTGACGCCCTCATTCAGCAACAAGCGAGATCTCACACGTCCACAGCGGGCTCGTACTCCTCGAGCTGCTTCGGAGTTGATCCATCGAGCAGGTCGACGCGCTCCTCCGAGTCGGCAAACGCCACCTCGAGGACCGAATAATGCCACTGTCCTGCGCTCTTGGTGGCGACGACGAAGAGTGTTCCTTTGCCGTTTGGTCCGGAGATGGGAATGGCGATCTCTGCCTCTCCGGCCGGACCGGTTGTGCTGATGGTCCCCGAGACCATATAGCCCGCCTCGATCGGTTCGCCGAGTCTCTGCACGACCTCAGGGTTTTCTTTCGCCCGGTCGATGGCGCCCTGATAGATATCGGACTGCTTCATCGTATTGACGGCGAACCCACCCACGGCGAGCATGGCTCCCACCCCCAAGAGTACGAGCAGCAAGCACCCGCCGCACCCGCAGGTCACCCACTTGCCACAGCCCCAACTGCTATCGCTGTCTGGTCGCATCAGCATCTCCTCGTATTGTTCTGATCAGTGTAACGCTCTCCCGGTATTCCGGGTTCAGTTGTCCAGAGGCGTGGTGGTAGATCGTGCTCGTGCACGCGCAGGTAGCGGCACGAGGGTCCTCGCTGCTACGGCACCACCCCAACCGCCAACCCATCCGGGGTCGGGATGACCGTGGCGCCGGGGCATCGATCGGCCAGCAGGCGGTGGAACCGGCGCATGGCCGCGATGTCCTCTGCGCTGGCGCGGGCCGACGGTTCGCGACCGGCGAGATAGCCGAAGAGGTAGGCGTTGTCGGCGAGCACGAGGCCGCTCGATCTCACGTTGTTGAGGGCCCACTCGGCGTAGGCCGGGTATCCCTCCTTGTCGGCGTCGATGAAAACGGCGTCGAATGGTCCGAGGTCTTCGATGGTCGGCAACATCTCGCCGGCAGAGCCTTCGACGACCGTGACGCGGTGATCGACCTGTTCCTGTTGGAAGACCCGCCGAGCTTCCACGACGGCCACGGGATCCGATTCGAAGGTCCAGATTCTTCCGTCGTCGGGCATTCCGCGGAGCATCCACAGGGCCGAGTAACCGGTGAGAGTGCCCACCTCGACCACCTTGCGGGCGCCGATGAGCTTCAGGAGGAGGGCGAGCAGGGCGCCGTCCCCGGCGCCGACCTGGATGCGGGGGAGGTCGCGGGCCGCAATCGCCAGCAACGAGGCACGCATGGTGTCGCTCTCCGTGTGGTACAAGGCATCGACAAAATCGAGGATTGAGCCACTGGTGTAGGTCGATCCGTCGCGCGATGAAGGGTCGGCCATCAGTCACTACCGATCATAGGTAGGGCCCTACGGTTTTGTGGAATGTCTTCGCCATGACTGCGTATCCGTCTTTGTTCGGGTGGATGCGGTCTGCCATCAATCCTGGTTTCCCTTGGATCTCGTCGAGCACGTTCGGTATGAGCACACAGCCGGTGGCGTCGCGCAGATCCCGATATGCCCGGGCGTAGCCACGGTCGAGCAGCGGAACCTCGATGCCGCCGACGACGACCAATGCCCCTCGGTCGTGGATCCGGCGGACGATGGTCTCGAGGTTGGTGAAGGCCTCTGTGCTCGGTACGTCGCGCATCAAATCGTTGCCCCCGAAGGTCATGAGAACGATTCGAGGTGCATGATCGAGCACGTCGCGCTCAAGGCGGGCGAGAGCGTCGGCCGTTGTATTGCCCGGAACTCCGGTGTTGATGATGTCGCGGCCGATCAGCCGTTCAAGCTGGGCGGGGTAGCTCTCTTCGGGAGGTGCCCCTGTTCCGAAGGTGAGGCTGTCGCCGAAGCAGACGATGGTATCGCCGATCGGATCGGGGTTGGTGACCGGCGTGCCACCGAAGAAGATCGTGTAGGTCACCAGCAGGACAACACACGCTGCGAGGCCAATAAGAATCCGTTTCATATCATGCATTGTACGGCCGGCGGGGTCGAGATCGTTTGCAGTGATACGAGATGTCCGGCACCTCCGGAACCCTGGTTCGCAAACGAGGGGGCACGGTAC
>CAZCEX010000054.1:0-13872 GCA_964497785.1 uncultured Thermoanaerobaculia bacterium
GCCGATCGGGGTCACAGCGGGGATTTTGGGCGGTGCGCCGGATACCTCTTCGGTGACCTCGATGGAGAGGGCGGCCACGGTGATGGGGCCGACGGGCTCGGTGACCCAGAAGGGATCGCCGGTGCTTGTGGCGGCAACGGCCGTGGCGTTTATGTTGCCGACTTGAAGCTGGTAGGTCCCCGGTGTATCGGGTGCGAAGAGGGTTCCGCTGGCGAGCACGGCCGGGTTGCCGGGCAAGGCGACGCCGAGCGCGAGCTCGCCGCCGGGCAGGCCGGATACGGGCGAACACAGGCCCTCCGAACAGACGCCATCCTCGGGGCAGTCTCGGTCGGCTTCGCAGAGCCACCGACCCTGGGCGAAGATGTTCTGGGCGCCGCCGACCTGCAGCAAGTTGCCGTCGTGCGGCGTGCCCGTGAACCCGAACGGGTTGCCGTCGAAACCGAGAGGGTCGAGGAAGCTCGTCATGGGTGAGCCGCTCGGGAGATCAACCGGGCCGAGGGCGCCGCCGTTGAATCCGAGGTCGAAGAGCACGACGGCGAGACCCTGAGTGCCGCCTTCGAGCACGCCGACGATGTTGTAGGTGACGGGGCTGCCGACTTCGACGGAGACCAACGCATCACCGGTCGCGGCGTCTTCGACGTGCACGTCGAGGCCCGCAGTTGATGCTACGCATGTGACGAGGCAGAGACCGAGGAGCAGTCCCGAGATTCGGTTTCTCATGGCCCACCTCCTACGGTTTCGGCCCACCTCGAGGTGTTGCCTCCCTCGAAGCCGTCTGCGAACAGCAAGGTGTCGTCGACCACCACTTCGAGGTAAAAATGCTCCTCTGTGGCGAAGAGCTCGCCGTCGGCGGCCCTCATGCCGGCGAGGGCGAAGACGACGTCATAGAACTCGCTCGGCTCGCCGCTCGGCACGCCGATCTCGAAGGTGAAGAGGTCCGGGTCGGCGCCCCAGATGTAGGCGAGGGCCGGCTCGGTAAAGTAGCGCCCGGGTGAACCCCAGTAGGGCCAGGTGCAGTCTTCGCTGTAGACCAGCTGGTGGCCGTTTTCGACGCCGGTCTGACGCAGCCTGGTCAGCTCGACGGCGTAGCGGTCACCGGGCTCGAGGCCGTCGACGGTGACCACCAGGGTCCTGCTGCCGCCGGCCACGACCTTGAAGAGGGGCAGGGTGCCGCGGTCGGGTGCGCCGGTGTCGCTCTCGTCAGGGTCGACCGTGCCGTCGCTCGGGATGACGGTGAGCGAGCCGTCGACCCGTTCGGGGTGACAGCTGGCACAGTTGTTACCCCACGGCGGCGCGGCCTGGGCGGGCGTCAAGGTGAACATCCAGGCGACAGCCGTGGTGGTGGTGGCGGCTGTCAGCACAGAGAGCAGTCGTGTCCAGTTTTTCATGCTGCTGCCCTTTCGAGCTCCGCGTGGACGAGGTTGAGGATTCCCGGGACCTGTCGCCGGATATCGGGAGTGAGGTCTTCTCCCCAACCGGTGTCGGCCGGGACGACGCCGAATACGACGACCTCGCGGGGCGGGTCGCCGACAAACTCGGCGAGGCGCAGGGCCTCAGGCAAACCAGGACCGTGGGCCGAGATGTCGGCGCCTTGACTTGGCAGGAGGTCGTCGCGCTCGAGCCGCACGACGGTCCCTGGATCCCAGGGGCCGATGAGGGCGTCGACGACGATGACGAGTTCACGTCCTGCGATGAGAGCCGCGAGGTCGAGACCGGCGGTGCCGCCGTCGGCGAGTTCGACGCTCGCCGGCACGTCGTCGTCGGCCATGGCCGAGATGACGTGGGCGCCGATGCCCTCGTCGCGGAGCAACGAGTTGCCGAGCCCGAGCACGAGCACGGGCGGCCGAGGCCGGGGAGGGGTGATCAGAAACATGATGCCTATCCCGGCGATGGCTGCAGGACGACCTTCGAGCGGTCGACCGTTTCGCCTGGTCGCAGAATATGAACCGCACACGCAAGGCATGGGTCGAATGAGTGTACGACCCGGATGACCTCGACCGGCTGGTCGAGGTTGCCGACCGGGGTGCCGATGAGGGCGGCCTCGAGCGGCCCGAGCACGTCGGCGTCGTCGCGTGGCGAGGTATTCCAGTTGGTCGGAGTGATGATCTGGTAGCGACTGACGACGCTGTTTTCGATGTTCATCCAGTGACCGAGGGCGCCTCGCGGGGCTTCGGTCAGTCCGGCGCCGGTGGCCGTCGCCGGCACCTCAGCCGGCGCGAAACCGCTGTTGCCTGGCATGAGCTGGTCCAGCCACCCGTCCATCGCGTCGGCGATGATTTTCGTCTCCAGAGCGCGTGCCACGATCCGGTCCATGGCCGAAATACCGTTGTTGTACTCTCCGCTGATCCACATGCGGGCGAGAGGGCCGAGCTCATAGGGCTGGTCGGCGTAGCGTGGCGCCTTGAGCCAGGTATAACCGCCCGGCTTGTCGGCATCCGGTACGGTCGAGCCTTCGGATGGGTGGGCGTCGTCACCGGTGAACCACGAGTGCTTGAGGTGCTCGCTGATCTCGGCTGGGTCCATGTCGCCGATGGTGCCGCCGCTCCAGCGACCGCGGTCGAGAAGCTGGTTCGAGCCGCCGCCGTCGAGGTCGAAGACGCCGAACGAGAGCAGATTGCCGTAACCGCCGCCGATGGTCGAAAAAAGTGGAAACAGGGCCGCCAATCCCTGGGCATCCGGCACGTAGATCGCGTCGACGAAGGTGCGCAGCTCGGTGAGCAGGGCGCGGAAGGCGTTGATGTTCCGTGTCGTGACCTCGTTGGTGCAACCGCCGACCACGAAGGAGCCGATCATCGGCAGCTTGCCGGCGAAGATGGCGCCCATCTCGTGAGCCTTGCGGCGGGCGGTGAAAGCGGCGACGTAGTGGTCGACGAAGGTCTGGGCGGTGGCGCCTCCGACCATGTCGGGAATGACGTAGCGTGGCGTCCACGGTGTCTGGTCGAGGATGCCTGTGGTATCGAGGTAGTCGACCGCCGACAGGTGATAAAAATGGAGCAGATGTGATTGGATGAAGTTGGCGCCGAGCACGAGGTTGCGCAGGATGCGGCCGTTGTCAGGGATCGTGACGTCAAAGGCGTCGTCGAGGTTGAGGCAGGCGGCCATGGCGTGAGAGACCGGGCAGACGCCGCAGATGCGCTGCGTGTAGAGGCCGGCATCTCGCGGGTCGCGGCCGAGCAGGAGGATCTCGAAGCCTCGGAACATCGTACCGGTGGCGCGAGCGTCGACGACCTGCTGCTCACCGCCGACCTCGTCGACGGTGACCTCGATGCCGAGGTGGCCTTCGATGCGGGTGATGGGGTCGATCATGATCGTGGTGGCCATGCTCAACCCTCCTCGTTTCTCTTGTCCGGAGTTGGTGAGTAAACGTAGAAGGGCGACATCGCATCCGGGAAGCCGGGTTCGACACAGCCCGCACAGGGGCTTCGAGCGCCTACGCACCAGTTGACTCCAGACGCGCCGCCGCCGCCGCTGTTCCACTTGCGGATGGCACAGTCGGAGTAGACTTTCTTGCCTTTGCAGCCCAGTAGCTCCATGCAGCCGCTCTGACCGAGTTCGGGGGCAAACTGAATCTCGCCGCACAGCTCGTGGCGGTTGAAGCAGGTGTCGTGCACTCTCTTGCCGTAGTACTCGAGAGGTCGGCGATGAGCATCGAGAGGTGGCGCCTGGCCGTTGACGATGAGCGAGACCACGGTGCCGACGAACCAGTCGGGGTGACATGGGCAGCCGGGCAGGTTGATGAGTCTCGGGTCGTCGCCGAGGATTTCGCCGACTCCTTTGGCCTCGGTGGGGTTGGGAGCGCCGGCGGTGACGCCGCCAAACGAGGCGCAGGCGCCGAGGGCGAGAATCCAGGCCGCATTGGCCGAGTACTCGATGAGAGCGTCGTACATCGATTTGTTCTGCCAGAGCATGCAGTAACGACCTGCGGCGCCGACCGGGGTCGCACCCTCGACGACGAGGATATAGCCGGGCACTGCGGCAGCGGCCTCGGCAACGCCAATGGCCATGTCGCCAGCGACCGCTTGCAGGTTGCTCTGGAACTCGACGTCGAGAGTATTGAGTACGAGGTCTTCGGCAGTGGCGATGTGCACGCTGTTGAGGAAGGAGACGGCGCAGCCGTCACAGCCCGACCCCTGCAGCCATATGACCCTCGGCCGGTCCTCGCGCTTGAGCGCCTCGACCAGCTGCACGAAGGAGGTGTGACTCATGCTCCCCGCTGCCGTCGCGGCGGCGGCCACCCTCAGAAAATCGCGGCGGTCCAGTCTCATGGTTGTATCTCCGATCGTTCACGGCCGCCGGCTAGCGGGTGTGAGGCGACGGTGCGCGCCCGTTTCCACGGTTCGATGCCGAAGAAGTGTTCCGCTTCGGCGAGCAGGGCGCGGGTGTAGGGTGGATTGTGGGAGCCGTTCGAACGGTCGGCCTCGACCAAATGGGTATTGAAGACCGCGATCGTATGCCGGGCGCGGTCCACGGACGACAGGCTGCCGGGGTCGACGTAGTTCGGGTGGCTGGGGTCGAGGTAGGTGTGAATCTCGGCCACCCTGGTCTCCATCTCGTAGCGCAGATCGTCGAGCATCAAGGTTGCGGCCGTCGCTTCGTGACAGGGGGCGCATGCCTTGACGTTGGCGACGAAGGTGTGGCCGCTGTCGACCGGTTGGTCCGGGCCGCCGTAGGATTGCGTAAAGACGTGACAGACCATGCACTCGTTCGCGATGCCCCACCAGTGCTCTGAGTGGGGGCCGGACATTGCGCCGCCGTCGAGCTTGAAACCACCGGCCCCGTGCAGAACTTCGGCCTGGGGCTGATGGGGTGTTTCATCCGGCTGAAGCTCGCCCATGTGGTGGCAGTCGGCGCAAAGGTCGCGCGGTTTGAGGCGGAGCTGGCCCTTCTGAGCGCTGCCGTGGGGCGAGTGACAGGCCACACACTCGACATCGTGCAGAGCTGTAGCGAGGGTGGGCTTGTCATCCTCCGGAGCGAGTCGGTAGTCGGTCGCGTGACACTCGAGACATGAGTCTTCGGCTTGTGGGTCTGCGCGCAAGTCGGCGAGGGCGCTTGCATGCATCGAGATACCCCACTGCTCGAACTGTGGGTGGTGTTCATCACCGCATGCGCCGTGGCAGCTCTGGTGGCATATTCCACAGAGGTTGGATTCGAAGTCGACGTCGAGGGGTACGTCCTCGGGGTCGATCGCGTGATTGCTCCCCGGGCCGTGGCAGCTCTCGCACTGGACGTCGGCCAGTTCCGGAGTTGTGTCGAGATTGACGAAGCCGCTCGGCTCGCCGTAGCCGACCGAGTGGCACGGGAAGCAGACTTCGTTGTCGCCGTCTCCCGATGCAATCAGAGTGTCGAAGGCGGTGGCGTGGATAGTCTCGATCCACGGGTTGTGCTGCTCTGGGTGGCATTCGATACACCCGTCGACGCCGATATAACCATCGGGGCTCGTGAGGGGTCCGGTGTAGTTGAGGCCGAAAAGCGCGGTGTCGTGCATGTCGACGTCGTCGTCGTGGTCGACGTCAGCGTTGGAAAAGGTCTGAGCGGGGCAAATGCCCGGGGGAGAGGCCACGCCGGGGCCGACCATGCAATCGCGCAGCAAGACGAGGTCAAAGCGATCGACATCGCAGTCCGGGTCGATGGCGCCCAATGGGCGTCCCGAACCACGTACCCCCGCTGGGGATGGAACGTCGGGACAGGCGTCGCAGGGGTTGCCGATGGTATCGGCATCGTTGTCCGCCTGGTCCTCGTGGTGCAGATCGGGACAGTTGTCGCAGGCGTCGCCAAAAGAATCCTCGTCTCGGTTCACCTGCGTCGAATTGGCCTCATCCAGACAGTTGTCGCACAGGTCGCCGACGCCGTCGTCGTCCGCATCAGCCTGGGTCGGGTTGGCGCGGTGGGGACAGTTGTCGGCGCTGTCGACGATGCCGTCACCGTCGTCATCGTCAGGCGGTGGCACGAGCGGCCAGCGGCGGACCGCCGCTTGAAGGACTTCGCTGGGTCCGTCGCTGGTCATGACCTGCGCCCAGACGATGACCTTGACGTTCTCGAGGTCGGCGAGTTGGTCGGCGTCGAGGACAATCTCACCCTCGACCAGCTGGGTCGTTCCAGCAACCAGATTGATGTCCGTCGTCGGCCCTGCGCCTTTGAAGCCGTTGCGCTGATAGCTCGGGTCGGCCGGCCAGTAGTCGAGCACGTGCACGATGAAGATCCGGAGCGTCTTGTCCGTGCCTCCCGCCTCGATGCCGACGGTGGCCGACACCCCGTACTTGCTCGGGCTGACCTCGGACACGCTGAGGTCGATGGTGACGTCGGTCGGCAGTCCACGTTGCGGCAGGAGGTGATTGGTTCGGTAGATTCGGTACTGGTTGTCGACGTCCTCGACAGCACCCCTGACCATGTCGATCGCAGAGAAGATCGCCGTCGGTGTCTCGGGATTGCCGTAATCCATCCAACGCTGGTCCGACCAGGGGTCGTCAGACCCGTCGAAGAGGTGGTACTGAACGAAGGCGAAGGTGTCTTCGTAGTTGTCCAACAACCTGCTTAACGCGGGCCCCGCGTATGAGCAGGTGTGTCAATACCGGTTGGTGAACTCCTCGCCCAGTACGACTCGTTCGGCGGATTGCCCCGGAGCCGCACCAACAAGGCACGTCACAAGCACAAGGATTCTGAGACTGATTTTCATGATATGTTCCCTGGAAATCCTCATCGACACCCTCCGACCATCGGGGCCATCATCAACATTATCAGACCCTCTCTCCGATTGTACACCGGTTGTATACGTTTTCTGGAGGCGGATTCACCGGTGGCCCGAATAGATGTTTTTGAGACTGGGAAGTCATCGATGGATCTCCCCTCCGATGATGCCCGAGAACAAAACCGCGCTGGTTGATGTTATATCTTATGAGTCCCTCGAAAGGGGCAGCCGGCGTTGAGGACTCCGTCGGCGCGGAGGTTTCTATGGTCTTCGATCCCATGTATTTCTTGTTCATCATTCCGCCTTTGCTGCTGTCGGTGTTCGCCAGCTTCAGGACCAAGAGTACCTTCAAGCGTTACTCCAAGGTACGGGTGTCGACGGGGCTGACCGGCGCTCAGGCGGCCGCCGAGATGCTCCGCCGGGAGGGTGTGACCGGTGTCGAGATCGTGCCGACTCGAGGCTTCCTCTCGGACCACTACAACCCCATGAGCCGTAAGCTCGCACTTTCGGAGGCGGTCTACAGCACGCCGTCGGTGGCGGCGGTCGGCGTGGCATGCCACGAAGCCGGTCACGCTATCCAGCACGCCACCGGTTACAAGGCGCTGGGCCTGCGTTCGATGCTCGTGCCGACGGCCAACATCGGTTCGAACATCGGCTACTTCATGATGCTCATCGGCCTCTTCATGTCGTCGCAGGGCATGGTGCTCTTCGGCGCCCTGCTGTTTTCGGCGGTGGTGCTCTTCCAGGTGGTGACCCTGCCGGTCGAGTTCGACGCGTCGGCGCGGGCCAAGAAAGCGGTTCTCCAGTATGGAATCGTCGGCCCGGGCGAAGACCGGGGCGTCGCCAGTGTGCTCAACGCCGCCGCCTTGACCTATGTCGCCGCCGCCGCTTCGTCGATCATGACGTTGCTCTACTTTCTGATGCGAGCCGGGTTGTTGGGCGGAAGAGACTAACGGGACGCAGCCCATTCGTTTTTGCCCGATCTCGCACCGCCAAGGCGGCGCGACCTCGGGCAAAAAGAATAAATGGATTTGATTGAGTCCTGCCTTCTTCATTCCTTTTCTTTTGAAAGATTTCGCGAGCACGCGAAATCTTTCAAAAGAAAAGGACCTGTAGTCAGTTCCCGACAAACTCCATCTTCCGGAACGCCTCCCGGAGCTTGGGCCTGAGCAGGTCCGCAACTTTTTTCTCGACCGTCAAATGGGTGTAGCCGATCGGGCCGTGAACCCCGCCGAGGGTGTGGCCGTCCATCAGGTCCTGAGCGACCACGTGGAGGCGGGCCTGGAACTCCCGGTCCGAGCCTCGGAGGTGATAGAGGCTGCGATCGCCGGTGTACTCGGCGCGTACGACCACGAGCCAGCGGGCATAAGGCCTCGCGAGTTCGAACAAGGAGGCGCCTTTGGCGTCGGGGCCGTGTTCAATGAGGTCCATGACGCCGGGAATTTCAGCGCCTTCGAAGACCTCGAGCCCGCGCCTGGAGAGTGCCTCGTTGATGTAGTCGGTGGCGGTGGCAGAGAGCAGAGGCTCGCCGACGCTGACAAGGGCGACGCCGCGGCCGATCCGTGGTTGTTCGCGGGTTGCCGTGCCCTCCTGTGAACCCTTGCGATTGGGATTCTCCTGATAGTTGTCGGCCTTCACTTGTTTCTGGGCTCTGACGGAGGGATCAGAGGTGTCGGTGCCGGGTGGTGAGCCGCCGTCGTTGCCGCCGTGCCCAGAGCCGCTCTCGGTTCGCGCGTCGCCGCCTGCCGGTGCGACCACTCTCGGTGAACTGGCCGTCGTTTGTATTGTTTCTGGAGGTGTTGCGCCCGCCTCTTTCGGCGCCTCGAGCATGGTCGTGGCGGCGCTGACCTCTGTGCCGAGTTCGCCGTCAAGGCCGTCCTGAGATGCCGGCTGCTGTGTCTCCTCTGCCGGGTCGAGGATGGTGGCAACCTCGGTGTCATTTTCGCCCTTGCTCCCTCCTGCAGTGCGGTCGGACGAGGAGAAGAATCCGAATTTCCATGCCATGAGGCCCGCTGTACCGACCAGGGCCATCAGGAGAACGACCGCGATCGCGAGCACGATGATTTTGTTGGAGCCGCCTTCACGAGGTTCCTCGACATCGTTTGAGGTGGCGATGATCTCGGGCAGCGCTTCGGGCGGCCCGGCAGCCGCGGGAGATGGTGGCGGCGTCGCTTGAGGTGGGGGGGGCGGAGGTCCGTCGCCCGCTCCCGCCAGCTCGGCGCTGTCGACCTTGATGGTTGGCTCGGCGTCGAGCTCATGAACGGTTGGTTGGGTGTCGCGACCGACGATCCCCGGTGAAGTATCGACAATCGTTTTGGCGCTCGCTGCTGAAGCCGTCGCGAGGGCGACGATCGGACTCAACGCATCGTCGATGCCGCCAACTTCGTCCAGCCAGAGCTTGAGGTCGTTGACCAGGGCGTCGCAGTCGGAATAGCGTTGTTCGCGGTCCTTGGCCATCATTTTTTTGAGAATGGTGCGCAGGGCGTCAGGCACGTCCGGGTTGAGGTCGAGGATGTCCGGCGGCTCGACCTCGGTGATCTGGCGGATCAGGGCGAGAGGAGAATCTGCCTTGAAGGGCACGATCCCGGTCAGCATCTCGAAGAGCGTGACTCCGAGGGAGTAGATGTCGGTGCGGTGGTCGATCTCATAGTCGAGACACTGTTCGGGCGAGAGGTAGCCTGGAGTCCCCATGAACATCCCGGTAGCCGTCAGACGCGTGGCGCCGGCGGCGAGCAGGGCGAGGCCGAAGTCGGTGATCTTGACCAGGCCACGCTGGTCGACCATCAGGTTGGCGGGTTTGACGTCGCGGTGCACGATTCCGTGATGGTGGGCGGCGCCGAGCCCCGAGGCCGCTTGTAAGGTGAGATGGGCCGCAACGACTGGGTCCATCTTCCCTTGACTCTTGATCATGCCCTGGATCGAGGTCCCGGAAACGAACTCCATCACGAAATAATGCTGGTTGCCGTGCTCCGCGATGGCATAGATCTGCACGATATTGGGGTGATTGAGCGAGGCCGCGCTCTGCGCTTCGCGGAGGAAGCGTTCGACGTAGCTCTCATCTTCCGACAGGTGCTCGCCGAGGACCTTCAGTGCAACGAAGCGATTGAGGCTCTCCTCGTGGGCCTTGTAGACCACGCCCATGCCGCCGCGGCCAAGCTCGGAAACGATGCGATAGTGCCCGATGTTTTGATCCATGTCGTTAACCTCTCTGATTTCGTCTCAATGCTATCACCGACCCTGTCTCCGGTCAGATAAACGGAGTTGGGTTGGCGTGCGTAAATAAGGGTGAATGAAGGCGAATCCCCTCGCTTCATTCTCTCCTCCTCCTCCACCACCCCGCCGAAGCCGGCGGGGTTGGTGTTTTCAGCCTAGATCATGCCTTCCTGCCGCATCCACTTAATGCAGTCGGCGACCATGGTCTCGACGGTACCAGACCGCAGGTGGCCCTCTCCCTGCTCATTTGCTGCGCCTGTTTGGCCCTGATGATTGTGGTTCCGGGAGGCACAGAGAGGCCAAACAGTCGCAACAAATGAGTTGACAGAATCCTCTCGCCAGAGATCATGGAGCTAATATGCGTATCGCCATTGCCCAGCTCGATTTCACGATTGCCGCGTTCGAGAGCAACCTGACCAAGGTTCGGTGCGCGGTGGAGGACGCGCGGTCGAAAGGCGCCGAGCTCGTCATCCTGTCCGAGCTGGCGACCGTTGGTTACCCGCTTGCCGACCTCGTTGAGCGGAACGATCTGGTTGATCGCAATCTCGAGCAGCTGGAACGTTTTGCCGCCTTGTCCGACGACGACTTCGGCATCCTCGCCGGTTTTGTCGATCGCAACTGTGGTGATTCCGGCCGGGCCCTGCACAACGCTGCCGCACTGCTCTGGCGGGGGCAAGTGGCTGGGGTGGTGCACAAGTGTCTACTGCCGACCTACGACGTATTCGACGAGGCGCGTTACTTCGAACCCGGGTGCGGCGGGGAGCTGCTCGAGTTCAAGGGTGTGCGTCTGGGTGTGACGATCTGTGAAGATGCGTGGAGTGACCCTGTTCTGTGGGAGCGACGGCTCTACCGTCGAGACCCGGTCGGCGAGGTCGCTGCGGCTGGCGCAGACATGCTGATCAACCTGTCGGCAAGCCCCTTCACTCTCGGCAAGGCCGAGCTTCGGCGCGACATGATCCGTCATCACGCCGAGGCAACTGGCTTGTTCTTCGTCTACGCCAACCAGGTCGGGGGCAACGACGAGCTGGTATTCGACGGCCATTCTTTGGTCGCCGACGGCGCCGGTCGCGTGGTCGTGCGCGGGCGTGCCTTCGCGGAGGATCTGCTTGTCTACGATGTGCCCGACGCGGCATTGCAGGGAACACGTGGTGTGTCCGGGACGATCGGAACGATGCGGCCTGTTGTGGAGACGTCAGAAGAGCAGGCCGTGTGCGCGCTTGAGCTCGGCCTCGCCGACTACGTTCGAAAATCGGGTTTTTCGAAGGCTCTGGTCGGCCTGTCCGGGGGCATCGACTCTGCGCTGGTGGCCGCCCTGGCGGCGGGGGCCCTCGGGCCGGCCAATGTGCTCGGTGTGGCGATGCCGACGCGATACTCGTCGGCTGGATCGCTCACCGACGCCGAAGCGTTGGCGCACAACCTTGGCATTCGCTACGAGGTGGTGCCGGTCGATGCGTTGTTTCAGGCCGCACTCGATGGCCTCGCGCCCTTGTTCGTCGGCCGTGAACCGGATGTCACCGAAGAAAACCTTCAGGCCAGGGCCCGCGGCATGGTGCTGATGGCGCTGTCGAATAAGCTCGGGGGATTGGTGCTCGCAACCGGCAACAAGTCCGAGGTCGGAGTCGGCTACTGCACGCTTTACGGGGATATGTGCGGCGCTCTGGCTGTGATCTCGGACGTGACCAAGACCCGCGTCTACGAGCTCTGCCGTTGGATCAACCGTAGCGGCGTGGTCATTCCAGAATCGATTCTGAGCAAGGCGCCGTCGGCGGAGCTCAGGCCGGACCAGACGGACCAAGACTCGCTTCCCGCCTACGATGCTCTCGACCGCGTGCTCCGGGGCTGGGTCGAAGAGAAGAAATCGGTCGATGAGCTGGTTGCGGATGGCAACGATCCCGAGGTCGTGCAACAGGTCGTCAACCTCATCGATGCGAGCGAGTACAAGAGGCGACAGGCCGCGCCTGGCATCAAGATCTCGCCCAAGGCCTTCGGCATCGGCCGACGCTACCCGATCGTCGCCGACTACTCGACCCTGCACACGCTGTCGTGAGTCAAGGGTAGAGATTTGGTACGAGCTTGAGGGTTCGACCCTCCGGCGACCAGCGGTGGTGGATAACTCGGAAACCGCGTTTGACGTCGAAGAGGTAGGTATTGCCGTTGCGTCTGAGGCCGATGCCGGGCTTCGCCTCTTCTCCGGAGGGCAAAAGCACACCCCAGCGACCGAGGCGCTCGGGGTTGAAGCCGACGAGGCGTGATGCCTTTTCACCTTCGAGGTCGATGGCCCGAAGGTCGAGATCTTGCCGGAGCTCGCTCGGGTAGAAGACCCAAACGCCTGCGGCGAGCTCCATCTCCGCGTCGCAGCCGAGGCGGGAGGCAGCGCGACGCGCGGCCGGCAAAAAAATGCCGGAGCGGGTCAGGACGGCGCCAACCCTCTCATCCGCCATGCGCGATACGACCTCGCGGAGGGCGGGATCGTTGGCGTCGTCGACTCTGGTTTGCAAGGCCTTGCGCTGTGCTTCGTAAGGGATGCGCGCATCCAGGTAAGGGCCGAAGATTACCAGTGTGCGCCCTTCGGGAAGCCCGCTGATGGTGCGAATCAGTCCCTCGCAGAGGGGGTCTGCGTAGTTGGCCTGTTTGACCGCCAGGAGCAACCCGGCGGTCACGAGGTTCGATACGACGAGGAGGATGAGTACAAGCGGTCGTGACCTGCGCGTGAAGAGCACGCTGGAAAGCAGGAGGATCGCGAAGGCGCTGCCTGCGAGTGCGTAGTAGTCGTGTCGGAGGTAGAGGTTGAAGAACAGGGCCGGACCGGTCAGCAGGGCAGTGACCGAGGCGATGAGAACCGGAAACGGTGGTCGCGACTTGAGGCTGCGAAAGGCCAGAATCGCGGCAGCTACTGCGGCGACGAGCCCGATTGGGCCAACGACGAGGATGGCCGCCCGTAGGGCGATTAGGCTCCATCGGGCGACGGACAACCTGAGCTCCAGCGGTCCGTAGTTCCATTCGGCGAGGGCGGCCGAGGTCAGGTCCGCGGTGAGCGGGTTGGTGCTCTTGATCGCGTCAGACCATCGCACCCAGGCGAGACCGCAGGCGAGTGGAATGCCCAGCGCCAGTGCCGACCCGACGGCGGTGTCCCACGGGGACCGGCCGTGGCGGCGGGCAGCCGTGATGGCCCAGGCGGCGATCGCTGCCAGTGCGGCGGCGAAAACGACCCACGTCGTCGCCTTGGCGAGGGCCGCTGCGGCGCCGGTGATGATTGAAGCGACGAGGATGGTAATGGAGAGGTCTCGCAGCCAGCGCACGAAGGCCCACAACGAGAGCAGACCCAGCAAGGTGGCGAGGCTTTCGATCGTGAATGAGAAGGCGTAGATGAGAAAGAGGGGGGAGCTCGCGAACAGAGCTGCGGTGGTGTTGGCCACTCTCGGCTCGAGGTCGAGGTCGATGGCAAGGCGGCGAAGGACCTCTATCGAAAGCAAGAACAGGCTCAGGCTGAAGACCCGGCCGGTATCAGCAAGAGTGAGCCAGGAAGAGCTGAGCTGTGCAACCAGCCACTGGAAGAGCGGGAGCTCCATCGGGATCCTCCACGGTGGACCCATGAGCGGAGTGATGGCGTCGAACAGGCCACGACCGTCGGCAACCATCCACCATGCCGTGATGGCAGTCTGCCACTCACGTTGGGTGACGTAGAAGTGGGCGGGCCCGACAGCTCGGGCAACGAGGACAACTATCAACGATAACGCGACAGTGACCCATAACACGATATGAGACCGGTCCTGTGATGTCGCCACCCACGCATAGTAACCCAACGTGACCGCGCTGCGGCTCTGAGCCCGCACCAGACCGTGGCCATCGAGTCAGGTCGTCAGCGCGCGTACGTGGCCATGTCGATGTCGAAGCCGTGCCACGCCAGTGCCATCCCCAGGTCGACGAGATGGGTCGGGGTCATGTGCAGATCGCTGGTGAGAATCGCTCAATCT
>CAZCEX010000055.1:0-13858 GCA_964497785.1 uncultured Thermoanaerobaculia bacterium
CAGCGTGGCCAGGTCGGGCGGCTCATTTGCGACGTCAAGACCCCCGACGGGGCGACCTTCAGCGGCTGCCCGCGATCGGCCTTGAAGAGGGTTGTGGCCAGGGCCGCCGACATGGGATTCACGATGATGGCGGGGCCCGAAGCCGAGTTCTTCCTCTTCCACCGGGATGAGGATGGCGATCCGCTACTCATTACCCACGATGTTGGTGGTTACTTCGATCTCGGGCCGGTCGACCTCGGCGAAGCGGCCCGCCGCGACGTGGTGCTCGTGCTCGAGGCGATGGGCTTCGAGGTCGAGGCCGCGCACCACGAGGTGGCGCCTGGGCAGCACGAGATCGACTTCAAGTATGGCGACGCAGTGCCCACAGCCGACGCGATCGTCACCTTCCGCGACGTCGTCAAGCGGGTCGCCCACATGCACGACCTGCACGCGACCTTCATGCCGAAGCCGATCGCCGGGGTGAACGGGTCCGGAATGCACACCCACCAGTCACTTTTCAACCACAAGGGAGAGAACGTCTTTTATGATCCCGACGGTGAGTGGGAGCTGTCAGGCATCGCCCGCAGCTACATCGGCGGTCTGCTTGACCACGCACGAGCGTTCGTCGCCATCACCAACCCACTGGTCAACTCCTACAAACGCCTCGTGCCTGGATACGAAGCGCCGGTCAACGTGGCCTGGTCGGAGAAGAACCGATCGCCGATGATCCGGGTGCCGGCGCGGCGCGGAGTCGGTACTCGCTGCGAGGTTCGAATTCCAGACCCGTCGTGCAATCCCTACCTCGCATTTGCCGCGATGCTGGCCTCGGGCCTTGACGGCGTCGAGCGTGGGCTCGACTGCGGCGAGCCAGTTAACCGCAATATCTTCGAGATGAGCGAGCGCGAAAAGAAGCGACTCAAGATTCGTCAGCTCCCGGGCTCTCTTACGGAGGCCATCCATTTCTTGGAGAAAGACTCCGTCATGCGGGAGGCCCTCGGCGATCACATCTTCGACCACTTCATTTTCAACAAGCGGCAGGAGTGGGCTGACTACATCAAGGAGATCCACGACTGGGAGCTCGATCGTTACCTCGAGCGTTACTGAAATTTCGGGCGCCGAGCCCGACTGCGAGGTGGTAGCCTGTGGCGTGTAGCGGGAACGGAAATCTCCCGTTGCTGTTGGAGGTGCGATGAACCCTTACGCAGAGATGAGCCGCGAGGAACTGCTAGCAGCACTCGAGATGTTTGCCAAAAACTGGTTGGCCCACGACGGCTGTTGGTTCCTTGCAGCGGAGGCCGAGCACGGTATAGAAACAGCGATTCGGTTGGACGAGTTGGCCTGGGCCCGATTCGCCACCGCCGAAGCGCGGAGGATCGTCAGGGGCTACGGTCTGCCTGAAAAGGGTGGCCTCGAGGCCCTCGAGCGAGCATTGGGCTTCAGAATGTACTCGGTGATCAACGAGCAGCACGTGGAGTGGTCCGCCGACCGGCGCCGGCTGCGTTTTTTCATGGACGTGTGCCGGGTCCAGGAAACTCGACGGCGCAAGGGGCTCGAGGACTTCCCGTGCAAGAGTGTCGGGGTCGAGGAGTTCAACGCCTTCGCGAAAGCAATCGACCCACGGATTCAGACACGTTGTCTGCACTGTCCCCCTGAGACGCCTGAGGGAAAGTACTGCGGTTGGGAGTTCACTCTGACCGGAGACGGGGACGCCGCGTCGTGATCACATGAGCCGAGGGCGCGAGACCCCGTCGAACGGCGTTTTGGCCGAGGCGCTCTTCGCTCTTGCCGATTCGGAGGAGCCCGGCGAACGAAGGCTCGCCCTGCTCAAAGCGGGTTATGCGGCTTTTGACGCGGCGGGGCCGGCTCGGGCGATCGTGCTTGACAGGGCCCCGCCATGGCTTCGGCCATTAATTTCCCAGCTGGTTGGGTGTGCCGGCACGGGGGCGATTACAGCAGCTGTCGAGCGCCTTTCAGGTGGCAAAGAACCGCGGAGGCGGCAGATGCGCAGCAACTATCTGTCGCGAGAGGCTGTGGATGCCACTCTCGCCGGCGCCGATGCGTCCCTCCGCCCGGAGCGCATGCGAGGTGCGTTTCATTGGCATACGAAGGACTCTGACGGCAAGGCGTCGCTCGATGTCATGGCCCGCGCGTGTCAACGCTCTGGTCACACCTGGGCGGTGGTCACCGACCACTCGCGTGGGCTCGAGGTTGCTTCGGGCCTCGATCGTGACGGAGTGAGGATGCAGCGCCGCCGAGTCGATCGCTGGAACAACCTCCATGGAGAGGATCTCCAGCTGTTTCATGGTCTTGAGGTCGAGATTCTCGAGGACGGGACCATCGACGTTCCAGCCGCCGACCGCCGCGAGCTCGACTTCGTCGTGGCGGCGGTGCACCGTCACTTCGACCCTGATCGCGATCAGACGGAGCGTCTCCTGAGAGCCGTGGCGACACCATGTGTGCACGTGCTCGCCCATCCCCGAGCGAGGCATTTTTCCCAGCGGGTCGGTCTGCGGGCCCGGTGGGAAACGGTCTTTGCGGCGTGCGCGGGCGAAGGGGTTGTGATCGAGGTGAATGGTTTTCCTCGCCGGCAGGACCTCGACTGGGATCTATGTCGGCTCGCGGCGGAATGCGGATGCAGCTTCGTGCTCGCTTCTGATGCGCACGCGCCACACCATCTCGAGTTCGCCGCCTTTGCGTGTGCCATCGCCGCCCGTGCCGATTTGTGTGCGGTCGACATCCTGAATTCGAAACGAGCCGAGGTGGTTGGCGATTGGCTGGAAGAACTCCCAGCCTGAGATGTTGTATCGTACAGAAGATATAGACGGCGCAGGGGTTCGCAGGAGGTGGTTGACGATGTTTCCCCGGGTGCTCGTGGGTTTGGTAGTCGCCTTCATGATGCAGGGCGCCGTTGTGGCGGAAGAAACACAGACGGTGATTGGCGTCATGGTGCAGCCCGATGCATGGGACGGGGTCGGTGGGATCGAACCGATGTACCTCGCCGAATACGGGAGCTTTCTCTGGATCGTCTTGCCCGAATCGGAACGGAGCGTCATCGAGGCGGTGGCGGCGCCGAAGAGGATCACGACCGACCCGTTTGTCTTGACCCTCGGCGGACGGACGTTCGACCCCCTGCGTGCGGGAGGGGTATCCATCACACAACCTGGCGCCGAAGGGCCCAACCTCCACCTCATCCAGTACTGGGGACCTATCCGGAGCGCCTGGTTGTCGGACCTGGAACGGTCCGGCCTCAGAGTGGTCCAGTACATTCACCCCTTTTCTTATGTGGTCTGGGCAAGAGCCGAAGATCTCGTTGATGTATCTCATTTGCCCGACGTAAGGTGGAACGGTCCATTCAGCCCCGAGTACCGTGTATTGCCGGCGTGGCGAGACCTTCCGGCGCAAAGGACCGAGGTCAACGTGCTCTTCCTCCGAGCCGGCGATGCTGTGGCGGCCGAGGTTGCCTTCGACCGGTTGGGGGCGTTGGTGTCGGGTTGGCGCCCGATCAACGACGTCTGGGAGATAGCCCGACTGACGGTGGCGGGCGATCGGCTGCTCAATCTTGCGGCCGTCGCTGGGGTCTACAGCGTGCAGCCGGTGCCAACTGATGGCGGGCAACGCGGCGAGGTGAGTAATCAGGTCAATGTCAACAACCACGGCGCCGACAATCGCGCCTACCCGGGTTATGTCAGCTGGTTGGAAACGGCGGGCGTTGACGGTGATGGCGTTGTCATGGCCAACGTGGATGGAGGGGTTCAGGACGACCACCCGGATCTCGTGGGGCGGATCCTTGGGTGCACCGGAACGACCTGCGGCGGGGCTGCGACCGACAGCCACGGCACCCATACGGCGGGGATCATGGCCGCCGACGGGTCGAGCGGTACGGTTGACGGGAACGGTTTTCTCCGGGGCCTTGGGGTCGCTCCAGGGGCGAACCTGGTCGAGCAGGTCTACTCGCCTTTCTTTACGCAGCCGGGGGGGATGTCGTTGCTGATGGCGGACTCGGTCAAAAATGGGGCGTCGCTGTCGGGAAACTCATGGGGGCCGTCCGGCTCTCCGCAGGGATACGACAACGATACTATGCAGGTGGACATCGCAGTCCGGGATGCCGACCCCGATCTTGCGGGACATCAGCCTCTGAGCTACGTCCTGTCCATCATGAACGGCTACGGGGGTACGAGCACACAGGGAACGCCGGATGAGGCCAAGAATATCTTCACCATCGGTTCGACCAGGATGCAGAACCCGGATCTCAGCCAGGTGACACAGATCAACGATCTTTCTTCCAACTCCGCACATGGCCCGGCACTCGACGGACGAACGATTCCCCACCTTGTGGCCCCTGGGTGCTTCGTGGACTCGACGATTCCTTATGACAGTTTTGGGATCAAGTGTGGCACGAGCATGGCCTCGCCGCATGTCAGTGGGGCGGTGGCGCTCTTCATCGAGCAACGCCGTCGCGCGGGCGCTCCCGACCCGAGCCCCGCTCTCATCAAGGCGGCGTTCCTGCCGGTGGCCCACGATCTCGCCGGACATCTCGATGCCGACGGTGCCGTCATGGGCCACCCGTTCGACAGCAAGCAGGGGTGGGGGAGGCTCGACCTCGAAAGGGTCATCATGCCTCCGGCACCGGTCGTATTCTTCGACGGCGGCTACATCCTCGACGAGACCGGCGAGGCTTGGAAGGCACCCGTGTACCCGGTCGACCCGGGGCAACCTGTCCGCGTGATGCTGGTCTGGACCGATGCTCCCGGCCATGGTCTCGGTGGCAGCACCCCGGCGTGGAACAACGATCTTGACCTCGAGGTCCACGTTGGCGAAACGGTGTATATGGGCAACGTTTTCGATTCGGTTTCGGGCAGCAGTATTGTCGGCGGTTCCAGCGATCCGATGAACAATACCGAAGGTGTTTTTCTCGCGCCCGGGGTGTCGGGTGCCGTCTCGCTTCGGGTATTGGCCGCGAACCTCACCTCGGATGGCGTGCCCGGCACGGGTGACGCGACGGACCAGGACTTCGCTGTAGCCTGCTACAACTGTGTCACCCAAGAAACGGTTTTCGATGACGGGTTCGAAAGCGGCAGCACCGACGCCTGGAACTGACCCCTCGGCCGTGACGCGGTGTTGATGCGCACTGTGCTATTCTCAATGAGGTTAATTGAATTGAAGTTACAGCTAATTGATCTCGTGTATCAATCTCTGGAAGGGGAATGGCGTTGCGACGGAGCCCGCAATCCACGAAGAGACCTCGAAGTGATAGTTCAACCTCAATGTTTCCCAGCCTGGGTTCGCGCTCGGGTCGCTGTTCGTATGTGTCGGTGTTCAATCATGGTGGTAGGAATTTCATAGGGGTCGGAGTCGCGACCGCAGGCGCTCGTATTGGCCGGCGGTCGAAGTTTCGAAGTCGAAAGGAGAAATAGATGCGAGCGTCAAGACTCATAGTGGCAATAGTAGCGGTGGCAATGGTGATACCAGCCTTCGGACAGGAGCCCCCGGTGTCGACCACCCGAGATGCCCAGGGGATCTGGCATATCGAAGGGGGGTCGCTGTACGACGTCTATGAAGCCATGGGCTATGCGGTGGCAACGGACCGAATGTTCCAGATGGACAGCTTTCGGCGCCAGGCCCGCGGCACTCTGTCTGAGCTCTTCGGCGCGCAGTTCTTCGGCCAGGACTTTCTGACCACCGATATCAGCGCGCGAAATACGATGTACTCCGACGACGAGCTCACCGGGTTTTTCAACGAGCTCGACGAAGACACCCAGACAGTCATCCAGGCCTATGTGGACGGCATCAACCGGCGGGTCTACGAGATCTACGGTAACTTCAACCTGATGCCCTTCGAGTACTGGGCCGGCAGCCTCTACTCTTACATCGTGCTTGACCTCGGCTACAACATGTTGCCCACCCCGTGGACCGTCAATGACTCCTTGGCGTGGGGGGCGCTCATGCAACGGTTCTTTGACCCAGAGGGCCAGGGCGTCACCGGTCAGCTCGACAACTTCGTGCTCTACCAGACCTGGGCCCAGGTGTTCCCGGAAGAATTCATGGCGATGTTTGCGGACATGCGCTGGATCAACGACCCGTCGGCACAGACCATGATCCCGGGTACAGCCAAGGATACGATCAAACGCCTCGAAGAGCTGCCGGCCTTCGATCCGAATACCTTCCCGGACCTGCGAGAGGCGGCGGAGAGTATCCGCGCTGGCTTCGAACAACGGGACGACGTGCTCGAAGCGATCGGCGCCAAAGTCGGTATGGGCAGCTACGCGTGGGCGGTGTCGGGCGACAGGACCGCCTCGGGCAACCCGATCCTCTATTCTGGGCCGCAGATGCCGTTCTGGGTTCCGTCCATCATCGTGGAGGGTTCAATCCAAGGTGGCGGTTTCGACGTATCCGGGATGGCATTCCCCGGCGTGCCGGGCATCCTCGTCGGGCGCACCCCGCACCACGCGTGGTCGATGCAGGTCGGCCACGCCCACGCCCTGGACTACTTCATGGAGGCGCCGCAAACCGTATTCCTCCACCGCACAGAGACGTTCCACCCCGCCGGTGGAGAGCCGGTGACGGTTGACTACTACCGAAGTACCCACGGGCCGATCGTTAATCCCTTTCCGTATGACCCCGACAACCCGCCGCAGGTGATCGTCTCGTGGGCATACGCCCATTGGGGACGCGAGGCGAAGGGCATCGAGGGCTTCCTCGATCTGGCGCGAGCGACGAGCATCGAGGAGTTCGACCAGGGCATCGAAAAGATGGCCGTCAGCCAACACACCACCTACGCCGACCGAGACGGCAACATCGCATACTGGATGTCGGGTTGGGACCCGATTCGTGCCCCTGGCACCATCCCGCTCTTCCCGATGATCGGCGACGGCACCCAGGAGTGGACCGGCGAGCGCCGGGAAAGGGCCCATGACTCAAATACCGAACAGGGCTACTACGGAGGCTGGAACAACAAGTCGTCGGTCGACTACAACAACGCGACCAACAACTACTCGTACTACCTCGGGAAGTCCCACCGTGCGCACGTGATCGACGAGTACCTTTCTACGCACGACAACGTGACCTATGAGGATCTCCGCGACCTTGCTCTCAACATTGCCACGACTGACTCCTTCGGTGGAGGTGGCAATACCTGGTCGTTCGTGGCCGACGATTTCAAGGCCGCGGTGGCGGCCAACTCGTCGCCCGACCACGATCAGGCAATAACCATGCTCGACGCCTGGGACGGTCACTTCGTGGCCGGCGGTCCCGAAGCCTGGCGTTTCGGTCCTCTCCGTGCCGACGCCTGGGTCCTGCAGGATGAGTGGATCAAAGAGGTTCTTCGCCTGACATTCGAGGATGAGTTCACAGCATCTGGAATGGACTGGAGTCAACAATCCAAGGGGCTTTTGTTCAACGTGCTGCTCCGTGAACTTGCGGGCGAGGAGGCGCCTCTTCCGACCTTCTACGACTGGTTCCAGGACAAGTTAGCCTCCGGCAAACCGACCGATCCGGAAGGCATCATCGTATTGGCCCTCGACAATGTGATCAGCAACATGGGTCTTGGCCCGTACGAGGAGCCGCGCGGATATACCGTCGTTGGGCACTCGCTTCTCGGCCAACTGAACCCAGCCTTCGCGGAGCTCCACCAGTGGCCATTTTCCAACCGTTCGACCTATGCCCAGTGTGTGGAGTACGGCGAGACCGGGCCGGTGCGCATCGAGAGCATGTTCCCACTCGGCGAGTCGGGTCAGCTCAATTATGTTGGCACTTTCACCCCGACCTTTGATCCCAACTACTTCACGATGGCGCCGGCCTACGATCCATTCATGCCGCGCCCGTTCCCGTTGTTTGAGTAAGAGCATGTTACGGAAATGTTTTTCAGATATCACGCTGACTTCGACTGGATCGAGGAGTGGAGGAAAGAATGAGTAGAAAACAAGGAATGCGGCTGCTCCCCAAGGGGGGACGAGTGGCCCTTGTCGTTCTTGCAGCGGCATTGATGGTGACCTTCGCCCCGCCGGTAGAGGCGATCGACCTGTCGCCGTCGTCCGGCAAGTTCAACCTCAACATCGACACTACGATTTCGTGGGGCAATCTCTACCGGATGCAAGAACGTGACATGAGCATCATCAGCCCATTCGAAGGGGGAACCGCGAACTCGGTCAACGGCGACGACGGCAACCTCAACTTCGATGAAGGCCTGGTCAGCAGTACCTTGAAGGGGACTGTGGACCTCGACCTCTCGTGGCAGAACTTCGGCGTCTTCGTTCGCGGCAGTGGGTTCATCGACTTCGCGCTCAAGAATGACTGCTGCCAGCGAACCGAGTTGACCCAGGAGGCTCTCGACTGGGCGGGCGACCGCACAGAACTGCTCGACGCCTACGCCTGGGTGCAGTTTCCGCTCGGCAGCGGCCGCGGCGAGCTGCGGGCCGGCCGCCAGGTACTCAACTGGGGTGAGAGCACCTTCATCCAGGGTGGCCTGAGCGTCATCAACTCGGTGGACGTGTCGGCTATTCGGGTGCCCGGCTCCGAGCTCCGCGAGGGCTACCGGCCGCAGGGCATGGTGTGGGGGTCCTTCGACCTGACACAGAACCTCTCCTTCGAGGCCTTCTACCAGTACGAGTGGGAGAACACCGTCATCGACCCGCCGGGGACCTACTTCTCGACCAACGACTTTGCCGGTCTCGGTGGTGAGACAGTATTCCTGGGTTTCGGCGCCTTCCCCGACACGGGGGTGTCACCGTGGTTCATGAATCCACCGGTGGACTATCCGTTCATCGGTGTTCCGCGAGGAGAAACTGGTACGCCTGACGATGGCGGACAGTATGGTTTGGCACTGCGCTTGTTCGCGCCCTCGCTGGGCGGCACCGAATTCGGGCTCTATTACATCAACTACCACAGCCGTCTGCCGACCATCAATGGCATCACCGGCACCGTTCAGGGTGCGATGGACGCTCAGGCCGCGGGGCAATCGACGTTGTTATGGTCCTACTACGTCCTGGGAGTGCCGCCGGGTGTGAGCCCGGAGGTGGACGCAATAGTTGCCACACTGGCATCTGTGAGCGGTGTCTCCACTTTCGCCAATACCGCGAACTGGTATACGGCTTACCCCGAGGACATCAGTCTCTTCGGCTTGAGCTGGAACTCACAGCTCGGCACCTCGGGCATCGCGTTCCAGGGTGAGGTCACCTACCGGCAGAACAATCCCCTGCAGGTGGATGACGTGGAGTTGCTCTTCGCGGCGCTTTCCCCACTGAGCCAGAGGTACGCCGACGCCAGCCAGATCACCAACGGCACCCCACTCGGATTCGGAGAGACCGCTCTGGGCTACCGCCTGTTGGACACCTCTCAGCTCCAGTTCACCTTGACCAAGGCTTTCTCGAATATTCTCGGCGCCAACCAGGGAGTCATCGTCGGGGAGTTCGGATTCAACAAGGTCTTCAGCATGCCGTCCAAGGACGAGCTGCGCTTCGAGGGGCCGGGCACTTATACCAGCGGCAACCCGGAGATGTCGTTGCCTACGGGTCTCCACCCCGGCAAGGAGGCAGAGGCGCCGGAACACTTTGCAGACGATTTCTCCTGGGGCTACCGGCTGGCCGGCCGCCTGACCTACAACAACGCCATGGGCCCCTGGAGCCTGGCGCCGCGTTTCGCCTGGCAGCACGACGTCGACGGCGTTACCCCGGGACCGGGTGGCAGCTTCATCGCCGGCCGGCAGGCGGCCACAATCGGCCTCCAGGCCGGCTACCAGAACGCCTGGCAGGTCGATGTCAGCTATACCAGCTTTATGGGAGCGGGGCGTTGGAACCTGATCAACGACCGCGATTTCTTCGGCTGTTACCTGAAGTACTCGTTCTAGGAGGAAGGTATGAATATGCGTAAGAACATTTCACTGATTCTCGGGTTCGCGCTGGTGCTGGCGGTCGGTACGGTGGCGACGGTGTGGGCCGAGCTGTCACCGGAGGAAATCGCCAAGCTGGGGACAGAGCTCACACCGATGGGCGGCGTGATGGCGGGCAATACCGAAGGCACGATCCCGGCCTGGGATGGCGGTATCGCGACCCCTCCTGCAGCGTACAAACCAGGGGAGCACTTTGCCGATCCATACGCGGACGACAAGGTGCTTTTTACCATCACAGCGGCCAACGTCGCACAGTACGCGGACAAGTTGTCGGTAGGTCAGAAAGCGCTGCTCGAGACCTATCCCGACACCTACAAAATGAACGTGTATCCAACCCACCGAAGTGCGGCTTTCCCGCAGCGGATCTACGACAAGACCAAAGAAATCGCCGGCACCGCCAAGCTCACCGGAGGTGGCAACGGCGTCACCGGCGTGATCAACGGTATCCCTTTCCCGATTCCCAAGCAGGGCGTCGAGGTGATCTGGAACCACCTGTTGCGCTATCGCTCGGACAGTGCTTCTCGTTCAATCGCTCAGGCGGCGCCGACCCGGAGGGGCCACTACACACTGGTTCAGTTCTACGATGAGTTCTACATGCAGTACAGCATGGAGGGAATGACCGAGGCGGACCTCAACAACAGGATCCTCTTTTTCAAACAAGAGGTCAGGGCCCCAGCCCGCCTTGCCGGAGGCATTCTTCTGGTCGGCGAGACCATGGATCAGGTCAAGGAGCACCGCAACGCGTGGCTTTACAATCCCGGGCAACGGCGAGTCCGCCGTGCCCCGAATGTGGCCTACGACAACCCGGGTACGGCTGCCGACGCGATGCGCACCTCAGACCAGTTCGACATGTACAACGGCGCCCCTGATCGCTACGACTGGGAGTTGGTGGGCAGGAAAGAGATCTACGTTCCGTACAACTCCTACAAGCTGCAGGATCCGTCGGTGAAGATCAAGGAGATCCTGTCCCCGATGCACATCAACCAGGATCTCGTTCGTTACGAGCTGCACCGGGTGTGGGTGGTGGATGCGGTCCTCAAGGACAAAGCGCGCCACATCTACAAGCGGCGCACGTTCTATCTTGACGAAGACAGCTGGCAGATCCTGGTCGTGGATGCCTACGACAAGCGGGATCAGCTGTGGCGGGTCTCCGAGGGACATGCCATCAACTACTACAACGTACCGTGCGTCTGGACGTCGCTCGAGGTCCATACCGACCTGCAGGCGGGCCGATACCTGGCCATCGGACTCAACAGTGAGAACCCCCCGTACAAGTTCAACATCAAACGTACCCTCGAGGATTACACCCCGGCAGCGCTGCGTCGCGCGGGCAAACGCTGAATTACATTGGAAATCAGCGGACGGGCCATTACGGCCCGTCCGTTTTTTTTTGGGAGATCGACATCAACTGGGAGTGGCACATGAAGACACCACTGGGCAGAGCTATTGTCCGTAAATCCGAGCGCGAGACCGCACCTTCCGTAAGAGCCTGGGCGGTGATCGCCCTGATGGTGTCAGTACTCGTCGTCGGTGGATCTCCGGCGACGGCCGAGCAGGACGACGTGCAGGAGCAGGCCCAGATGTCGCCGCTCGCGACCCAGGCTCTGGTTCTCGATGCCGCCGCTGTAGATGGAAAGTTGGTGGTGGTGGGCGAGCGCGGTCATATCTTGACCTCGGTTGACGGGGGCGAGACCTGGGAGCAGGTGCAGGTGCCGACCCGGGCCAACTTGACCGGAGTGTATTTCCACGATGGGGATCGCGGCTGGGCTGTGGGTCACGACTCGGTGATCCTGCGCACCACCGATGGCGGAGCGAGCTGGGAGCGAGTTTTCTGGGCGCCGGAGAATGAAGAACCCTTCTTCGACGTCTGGTTCTCGGATGCCGAGAACGGGATCGCTATTGGCGCCTACGGCAGCTACTACACCACCGCTGACGGCGGCACGAACTGGGACTACCAGCTTGTCGACGAGGACGGCTGGCACCTGTATAAGATCGCCACAGCCGGCGATGGCCGTCTGTACATGGCTGCCGAAGCCGGACTGGTGTACAGATCCGAGGATGGGGGCGCCAACTGGATCGCGCTGCCGTCACCTTATGAAGGCTCCTATTTCGGTGTCATGCCGCTCGACGACGAGGTGGTATTGCTCTTCGGCCTTAGAGGCCACCTCTTCCGGTCCGAAGACGCCGGCGAAAGCTGGCAGGAGATCGACACCGGAACCGTCGCGATGCTCACTGATGGGGTTCGATTGGGCAACAATACCGTCGTGCTCACCGGTCTCGGTGGGACCCTGCTGGTTTCGGAGGACGGAGGCCTGAGCTTTGAGCTGAAACTGCAGTCAAGTCGTCGCGGAATTCAGGCGGCGATCACGGCATCGGATGACTCTCTGCTTCTGGTCGGCGAGTTCGGCGTCAGGATGCTGCCCGTCAACGAGTTGCAAGGGACAGGAGGCGGTGCGCAATGAAGGCCATGATCGAAAACCTGATCTTCGACAATCGACGACTGTTGATTGCCTTCTTCATTTTGATGACAGTTTTCATGACGTACCAGGCGTCGCATCTCAAGATTGACGCCGGCTTCGCCAAGCTCCTGCCGCTTGAACATTCCTATATGAAGACCTATCTGGAGTATCGCGACGCTTTCGGCGGAGCCAACCGAGTGGTCATCGCGATACGGAATCCGAACGGCGACATCTTCAACCCGGAGTTCTTCCAGACCCTTCAAGAATTGACCGACGACGTCTTCTTCATCCCGGGAGTCGACCGAGGTCGCGTCATGTCCCTGTTCACACCCAACGTGAGGTTCACCGAGGTTGTAGAGGACGGCATTGCGGGCGGCAATGTGATCCCGGATGACTACGAGCCCACCCCGGAGGGTCTCGCCACAGTCCGAGAAAACATCCTCAAGTCGGCATACATGGGTCGGCTCGTGGCGAACGACTTCTCCTCTGCGATCGTCGCAGCCAATCTGCTGGAGGTGAATCCCAATACCGGGGAGAAGCTGGACTATCTTCAGGTCGCGGCCCAGCTCGAAGGAATTCGCGACAAGTACAAGAAGAGCGATGTGGGCGCCGGCTTTGACTACCACATCATCGGTTTTGCCAAGGTCATCGGTGACATCGCCGCCGGAGCGTCGCGGGTCGTCTTGTTCTTCCTGGTCGCCTTCTTGATCACGTTCGTTTTCGTTTACATCTACTCCCAGAGCTTTAAGCTGACGTTCGTGGTGGTCGGGTGCTCGATCATCGCAGTCATCTGGCAGCTCGGTCTGCTCACCCTCCTCGGCTTCGGAATCGACCCCATGTCGATCCTCGTGCCGTTTCTGATCTTCGCGATCGGCGTCAGCCACGGGGTGCAGATGATCAGTGCCTTTCGGGCCGAGGTCAACGACGGGTCCGACAGTATAGACGCGGCCCGGCCGGGCCTGCGCAAGCTGATCGTGCCCGGTGGTATCGCCCTCGCAAGCGACGGCATCGGGTTCGTCACGATCATGTTGATCGAGATCCGAATGATCCAGGAGATGGCGATCACCGCAAGCCTCGGAATCGCTGCGATCATATTGACAAACTTGATTTTGGTACCGGTCCTACTGTCCTACGTGCATCTTGATGAGCGTTACCTCAAGAAGCTTCGCAAACGCCAAACACGGGTCGATAGACTCTGGGCGCCTCTGTCCGGCGTGACTAGGCCGCGGACCGCGGCAGTGATCATTGCCGCCGCGGCAGTTCTGTTCCTCGCAGGAGGCTGGAAGGCAACCCAGATCAAGATCGGCGATCTGCACGCCGGCGTACCCGAACTGAGGGCGAACTCGACCTACAACATCGACACCGACGTCATTACCAGTCACTTCTCCATCGGTGTCGACGTCATCACAGCCATCACCGAGACTCACCCCGAAGCATGCACCGAGTACGATGTCATGACCCTCATCGATCGATTCGAGTGGCACATGCGCAACGTACCGGGAGTGCAGTCGGTCTTTGGCGTCGGTGGAATCGCAAA
>CAZCEX010000056.1:0-13526 GCA_964497785.1 uncultured Thermoanaerobaculia bacterium
CATCGCCATGTCGTCCATCTCGGAACGGGTCAGACCGAGCTCGTTGCGGGCGAGTTCGAGTCCGAAGGTCACGTTGCGCAGGACGTTTCGGTTTGGAAAGGAGCTGTATTTCTGAAAGACCATGCCCCGGTCGCGACCGGGGCCGCGTACGAGCTTGCCCCGCACCCGAACCTCGCCAGTGGTCGGCGGGTAGACGTCAGAAAAACCGTGGATCAGGTTGAGGATGGTCGACTTGCCGCATCCAGATGGGCCGACGATTGAAATGAACTCTCCGATGTTGGGCGTGTCCTCGATCGTGAAGTCCACGCCCTCCAGTGCAGTGAAGGCCTGCCGAGTGCCCGGGTTGAAGGTCTTTGACACGTCGATGAACTCGACGATCGGCGGTTCGGACAGCGTCTCCGGCGTCTTCACCAGCTCCTCATAAACCACTGCGCCCCCGCTCATCGCCGCCTCCCACGATAAGGAAAGAGCACCTTGCCGATCGTCGCCCACAGCTTGTCGGTCACGAAGGCCATGACCACGATGACGAGCAATACCAGGTAGATGTGCTCACGCGGACCACGTCTTTGGGAGATGATGATGATGCCGCCGAGACCCTTTTCAATGTCGACCATTTCGGCAAGGATGATGTAACTCCAGCCGATGCCGAACCCGAGCCTCAGCGCCTGGTAGATGTTCGGCCACGAGATGGCGAGCATCACCTTGCGTACGGTCTGCATTGTATTGGCGCCAAGGGTGTAGGCGGTCTTCAGGTAGATGTCGTCGACGTCGTCAACGGCCTGCACGATGAGGGGCAGGAGGTAGATCACGAAGGCGAGGGCGAGGAAGGCCACCTTCTGTTTTTCGCCCGTACCGAAGAGGCTCAGGGTGAGCGGCACGAGCGCCGGAATCGGCAGGTAGGCGCCGAACACCGAGACCGGGTTGAACATCGCCTTGACCTTCGAAAAGGCGCCCATGAGCACACCGAGGGGAAAAGCGATCAAGACTCCGACCGCGAAGCCGGAAAGCACCCGCATGAACGACACCAGGGCGTTGCGGGTGAGGGCGCGGTCGAACCACAAGGAGGGAAAGGACTTCACGACCTCGACCGGGCTCGGCAGAATCGTCGGCGAAATCATCCGTTGCTCGGCCTCGGCGCCCGCCGTCAGGCCCCACCAGATACCCAGAATCGCCAACACGGGCACGACGCCGAGAGCCCAGCGCTGCCACCCCGGCACGCTTTCGCGGATGCGCAGCAACCCCCTTCGAGCCAAGGCTGTCGCACGCACGGCCTCGGGGCTGCCATTCTCGACAGCGACACCGTCGTGGTCAGCGGTGGGAATCGGCTCGTCCGTCATCGAGGGCGTCTACAAACCCTCCGGCGAGTAGACCTTGATCTCCACTCGCCGGTTGAGAGCGTGGTTCAGAGGATCGTCCTGATCGGCCGGCTCGTTCCAGCCTTGGCCCTCGACGACGAACTTGTTGGGGTCGAAATCATACTTCTCGACCAATGCGTTCTTGACTGCGTTCGCCCGATCGAGCGACAGTACACGCACATCGTCGAAGCGCACGCCGCGACCCTGCATCGAAGAATCGGTGTGGCCGACAACGGCGATGATGGCGCGTTCGTACTGCCCGGAGAGACGGGCAACCTTTTCCAGGGTCGCCCCGACGGTCGGGTCATAAAGCGTATCGGGGATGAAATTGCCGACATCGTCGTGCTGCGGCTCGAAGAGGTTTGCCGAGTTGGGGTAGAAGTTGATCCGAATGACCTGAGTCAGAATTGGCGCTTCGGCCTGAACCCGACTGTAGGACATGGGCACGAATTCGGTCCGGTACTCGTCTTTCGAATCGGCGAATGCACCTTCTGAGTCGAGCGCCTTGAGCACCGAGAAATCCATGACCTCGTCGAATCGCACCGGAGTGCCGATCAGGCCGAGCTCACGATAGACAAAGGTGATGTTCTTCCAGGTTCTCTCGAAGTTCGCGGGCTCGTTCTGGTTGAGGAAGAAGCTCTTGTTCTCGGCGAAGTTCGTCGAGTGGGCGTCGAGCTCCATCGCCTGGACCTCGTCGACGGCAAAGCCGTACCCCTCGGCCATCCACTGGAAGGCGCGGGCCTTGAAGGCGTCGTCGTCGAGTTTTTCCATACCCTTGAAGATGCCCGCCACGAGACCCTTGACGATCTCGGGGTGGTCCTTGGCGAAGTCGGCACGTATGGCCCAGACATCGGCGATCAGCTTGCTCGCTTCGGCCGTCGTCGTGAGGATCTTCGTTCCCGGAACTTTGTCGGGAATGTTGTAGATGTCCGGAGCCCACGTCACACAGGCATCGATGCTCTTGTCGGATACGAATGCCGCGGCGGCCTCGAAGGCGCTCGCGGTGAAGCGGTGCTTGACCTCGCCCGGCTGGATGCCGCTGTTGAGCAGCAGGTTGTTGAGGAAGTACTGAGAGGGGCTGTTCTGGGCGTAGACGACAGTCTTGCCCTTGAGATCGCGTGAGCTCGAGATGTCGCCGCGCACGACGATGCCGTCGCCGCCGTTGGACCAGTCGACCTGTTGGAAGATGCGTGGCGCCGTGCGCGAATCCTTCATGAGCTCGCCCGCAAACAGCACCATCATGTCGAGCGTACCCCACAGAACATGGCTCTCACCGGAGGCAAAGGCGTCCCGCGCCACAACCGGGTCGTCGATGAGCTTGAGGTTCACCTTGAAGCCGTATTCTTTGTAAAAAATACTGTCTTCTGAGGGACTGAAGCCGTGGTTCGCCGCAACGATCGGCAACCATCCGACCCAGACGTTGATCGGGAACTGGACGATCTTCTCATCCTCATCCCACTTGTAGGCGCTGACACCCTTGACCGGAGGCAGGGTCTCTGCCGGAACGTAGGTGTACTCGGATACGGTGGTTATACCCGCCGCATCGGGCGCCTCGTACTTGCCGACCTGGTTCTGGAACTTGTCGAGATCAATGTCTCCGGGGCCTTCGCCACCCGGCGCAATGAGATCACGGAAATAAAAGGCCGCCACCGCGACCAGAGCGATGATGAAAAGGACGACAACCATTTTTCCGAGCTTGGTCGGTCCAACTTTTTCCGCCATGACATTCCCCCTTTTTGGACCCAATGCGGTCCCGATCCTGAGCTATTCGGTCTGTGTCTCGACCGCCGGACCCATGTCCTTGGCGACCGGTTTCGTTTCTTTGTCCGCGCCCATCGGCGCCACGCCGGGCATCTCGAGGCCGTAGGCGGCCGCGAATTCCGTCAGCGCCTGGTCGGCGAGAGCTTCCTGCTCGGCCTCCTTGAGCTCGACGTCCGAGGTGTCGATCGTGGACGCCGCAACCCGGGCCTTGCCGGCTGCCTTGTCTCGGCGTTCGCTGAGGTACTCCTCGACCCGCGACAAGGTGTCGCCCGAGCCCCCAATTTTGGTGATCATGCCCTGCGCCATCTCCTGCAGCTCAGCCTGGGCCTCGAGCATCTCGGTCTCGGTCAGCATGCGCTTGAGGGACTCGATCTTGGCCTGCGCATCACGGACGGCGACATCTCGGGTCTTGACGAGCGCCTTGTAGGTGTTGTCAGACGCCTCCAGCTGTTGCCGGTTCTCTTCGAGCTGCTCTTTGATCGTCTTGAGCTGGAGCGCGTACTGGCCGGCCGCAGCGCGGTTGCCGACCTTGAGGTTAGCCGCCGCTTTGGCGGAGTATTCCTTCTCTTTCGCCTCGAGGTTCTTCACCTGCCGCATCAAACGTTCGACAAAACCAGCGTGGTTGGCGAGATTTTCGTTGAAACGACCGATCTGGCGCCTCAGGTTCTCTTTCTCAGCTTCGATAAGGGCCTGAGGATTAGCTCTCTCGAGGCCACTGACGAAGAGGCTGAAAAAGCCCCTGACCAGGTTTCTCATTCGCTCAAACATCGACGCCCCCTTCGATAGCTCCCGGAAGATCTGGCAGATAATCCAATTCTACTCTTATATCCATTATGCCTTGGAGGGTAGCAACGGGCGAAGCGCTGTGTCAACGCGGGTGTGACTCTCGCAGAGTCCATACGAATGCCCCGACCAATATCGCGATCGAGAGGAGCCCGCAACATGCGCCCCAGAACCAGAAGGGCAGCCACAAGGCCTCGGCGATCTGGGCCGTATCGGAAGGCATCTCGCCGGCGCTCGTCCTGGCAACCGCCGTGAACAGATAATCCCCACGAGAAAAAACGCTGAGGGCAAGCTGGACGCCGATGAATACCGTCGCGAGCTGAACGAGCCACGGCCGGGCGTAGAAGCCCAAGAGAATGAACGCAGCGGCAACCAACGCCACGAAGACGACACCGAAGAGGGTTCTCACAAAAAAAAGGTCGACGAGGACCAAGCACCCACCCATCGCGAGCAGGTACAGCCTGGCTGTGCGGGGTCCACGGCCAGCCGCGAAGCACACCGCCGCCCCGATGGCGGGTCCAAGCAGCCCCCCGGCCGCGATCACCGCGTGGCCGAGCCTACCGACGAGGGCCGTCCAGGTCGCGACCCCGGACGCGTCACTCCATATCAGTAGGGCCTCGAATCGCCCGCCGACCAGGATGGCGGCAATGCCGTGGCCGAGCTCGTGCACGAGGGTCGAAAAGAGCACGAACGGCCAGGCAAGGGTTCTCCCAAAAGGGAGGAGGTAGAGCCCCAGGGTGACGGCAACGCTCACAGCGAGGACCAAGCGAACGCGTTGGGAAGGCGCCTGCTCACTGAGATCGGGAGAATCATCGGTCATCATGTCTTACACCATATCAAGGGTTTTTCGGCTCCTCCGTCTTTTCGGCGGCAGATTCAGCGACAGCGCCACGGCCACCGTCACGGTGCCTTTGCGGCGCGCGGCATGACGTGGCGTTTACTGCACCCCTCTCCATGAGCGAGTGATTGCGCAACCCGAGTTGTTCGATCGGCTCTGCCCTGGGACCGCCGAGCTCCAGCTCGGCCCCGTGGACGCTGGTCAGCGTCACACCATGGGGGGAGCAGATCTCCATCTCCAAAACCGAACAGGCTCGGATACGATAGAGAACGCACTCGAGGAGGATCGAATGAGAAATTCACTGAACCCGTATCTGGTGATCCTGCTTCTCGCATTTCCATCTTTTGGCCTGGCCGACTCGCCAAACGCGGGCACTGAAGAGGTCTGCGTGCTCGAGACGTCGATGGGCACTATGGTCTTCCGCTTCTTCGAGGACGCCGCTCCAGCGACGGTAGCGAACTTCAAGGAACTTGTCCGCGAGGGCTTTTACGATGGACTGCCGTTCTACAGGGTTGTCGCCGGTCATGTGATCCAGGCCGGAGACGGGGGCGAGAACGAACGGCCAACCGTACCCGGCGAGTTCGGCGCCCACGCGCATATCACTGGAGCAGTGGGCCTGGCGCGAGACGACGACCCCGACAGCGGCTCGACCGAGTTCTACATCTGCCTCGCCCCACGTCCTCACCTGGACGGTCGGTACGCCGTCTTCGGCCTGCTCGTCGAGGGCTTCGACGTGCTCGAGAAGATCGGCAATGTCCCGGTCGTCGAGCAGTACATCGGCGAATCCAAAATCGCCTTCCATCAACCGGAAACGCCGGTCGTGATCAGCACGGTTTCCCTTGAACGCCGGTCGCTCGGTGAGGCGTTACCCACTACATCCGATTCTTCTGGAGGTTCATCATGAGCGCAGGTGGAAAGAGGGCCATCGTCATCCTCGGGCTCATTCTTGCAAGCTCGATTGTCGCGTGGGGCCTGAGCACTCTCGAGGCCCGCCTCGCACCGATGTCGATGCCCATGAACAGCGAGTCGCTCGATGCCGGGCTCGATGCCCTGACGGCCTCGATCACTCGTTGGCAGCTGATCTACATCCCGCTGCTCGGCCTCAGCGTGGTTCTCGCGTCGGCGTTGCTGCTCGACGGACGCCTCGCGTGGTTGGACGCGATCGCCGCTTCGCTCTTCATTCTCGCCCTCATCGTCATGATTCAGAGCACCACCGTGAGCTGGGCAAACTCCTTCATGTGGTCAGGAATCTATGTCGTTGTGGCCGGGGTGATCGCTCAGCTCACCAGGCGATGGAAGACTCGACAGACCACGTAGAACAGAGGCTCAAAACCCTCCAAGAAGAGCTTTCCATCAGGACCTCTGTTCTACGAGGTCAATCGATGAATGGAGACCTACCCAGACTGCCCCCCGTTTCTGATAGGCTGGCGCCCGGACGACCGCAACATCAGCGGTGACCCGGGGGGGAACCATGAGCCGTTCTTTCGACGATGTCGACCAGCTGGCCGTCAATACAATTCGCACCCTGGCCATGGACGCCATCCAGCAGGCAAACTCCGGCCACCCGGGGGCGCCGATGGGCCTGGCGCCGGTTGCCTGGACACTCTTTTCGAGGGTGATGAAGCACGATCCGGCCGACCCGTCATGGCCCGACCGCGATCGTTTCGTTCTGTCCGCCGGGCACGCCTCGATGCTTCTGTACTCGATACTTCACCTCACGGGGTACGACCTCTCCCTCGATGACATCAAGAGCTTCCGACAGTGGGGCTCCCGAACACCCGGCCACCCCGAGCTGCACGAGGTTCCGGGGGTCGAGATCACCACCGGTCCGCTCGGTCAGGGCTGCGCATCGTCGGTCGGCCTGGCCCTGTCAGAGGCCCACCTCGCGGCTCGCTTCAACTCCGACGAACTCGCCCCGATCGACCACATGACCTGGGTCCTGTGCGGCGACGGGGACCTGATGGAGGGAGTCAGCTCAGAGGCCGCCTCATTGGCTGGCCATCTCGGGCTCGGCAAGCTCGTATGGCTGTGGGACGACAACCACATCACCATCGACGGCCCGACCGACCTCACGATCTCGGATGACATCATGATGCGCTTTGGCGCCCACGGCTGGCACGTCCTGCGCGTTGACGACGCCAACGATCTCGAGGCGTTGGCCGCCGCCTGCGAAGCCGCACGGGCCGAAACCGGACGACCGACCTTCATTGCCGTGCGCTCCCATATCGCCTACTCGGCCCCCACCAAACAAGACACATCCTCTGCCCACGGTTCACCGCTCGGCGCCGACGAGATCGCAGGGTCAAAACGTAATCTCGGCTGGCCTGAGGACGCACAGTTTCTGGTTCCCGACAGCGTTCGTCAGCGCGGCGCCGATGTCGCCGCACGAGGGGCTCGCGACCACGCCTCCTGGCGCACAATCGAGGACAGGTGGTCCACCGCCTATCCCAAGCGAGCAGGGGAGCTTGGAAGACGACTCGCCGGAGACCTCCCAGAACAGTGGGGCGACCTCACACCGGCCTTCGAACCCGATGCCAAGGGCATCGCCTCCCGAGCCGCCTCGGGCCAGGTGCTCAACGCCCTGGCCGACGCGCTACCGGAGCTGGTCGGCGGCTCCGCCGACCTCGGGCCGTCGTGCAAGACCACCATCACGAGCTCGCCGGTCATTTGCAAAGGGTCTTATGGTGGGCGCAACATCCACTTCGGCATCCGCGAGCACGCCATGGGTTCGATGCTCAACGGCATGGCCCTGCACGGCGCTATCCGCCCGTTCGGGTCGACCTTCCTCGTCTTCGCCGACTACATGCGACCCGCTATCCGCCTGGCAGCCCTCATGGGCTTGCCCGTGATCTACGTCTTCACCCACGACTCGATCTGGGTGGGCGAAGACGGGCCGACCCACCAGCCGATCGAACATTTGGCATCGCTGCGTGTGATTCCGAACCTGGCTGTGATCCGCCCAGCCGACGCCAACGAAACCTCCGCGGCCTGGCGGGCAGCCATCGAAAGAAACGATGGACCGACGGCCCTCATCCTCAGTCGGCAAGCTCTGCCAACCCTCGAGACCAGCCCCAGCGGCGCCCTGGATGGAGTCCGCCGCGGAGCGTGGGTGGTCGAGAACCCAGAGGCCGCCGATCTCACCCTGGTGGCGAGCGGCTCAGAGGTGGGACTGGCAACCGGCGCCCGCAAGATCCTGGCCGACAAAGGGGTGCAGGCACGGGTCGTTTCGATGCCCTGTTGGGAGTTCTTCGAGCAACAGGATGTGACCTATCGTGCCTCGGTCCTGCCACAATCAAAACCTATCCTGGCCATCGAGGCCGGCGTTGCGATGGGGTGGCACCGGTGGATCGGATCGAAGGGGTCGGTACTCGGTCTCGATCGATTCGGCGCCTCGGCGCCCGGAAAGATCGTCGCCAGCAAGCTCGGATTCACAGCCGAGACAGTTGCTGACCGGGCACTCGACCTGATGAAGAAGTAAACCCGTCGATGACGGACAGGAAAACAAGAAAGGGAAGATGATGAACCCAGTGAGACAACTGTGGGAGGATCACGGACAGGCCGTTTGGCTCGATTACATCCAGCGCAGTCTGCTCGAAAAGGGCGGCCTCACGCGTCTCGTCGAGGACGACGGAGTGCGCGGTGTGACCTCCAACCCGTCGATCTTCTGCCAGGCCATGACCGGAACCGACGAGTACGACGATCAGGTGGGCGAAATCCTGTCCAAGAATCCGAAGGCCTCGGCGTCGACGGTCTACGAAGCCCTGGCTGTCCGTGACATCCAGTCCGCCGCCGACATCCTTCGGCCGGTGTGGGAAACGAGCGACGGCAGCGACGGTTTCGTCAGCCTCGAGGTCTCACCGGAGCTGGCGCGGGACACCGACGGCACCATCACCGATGCGCGTCGTTTGTGGAAGCTCGTGGCACGCCCCAACCTCATGATCAAGGTGCCGGCCACAGCCGAGGGAATTCCGGCGATCGAGACCCTGATCGGCGACGGCATCAATGTCAACGCCACCCTCATGTTTTCTTTGACCGACTATGAAAACGTGGCTCAGGCCTATCTGCGTGGTCTCGCGCGCTGTGCCGATCCCACACGGGTCGCCTCGGTGGCATCGTTCTTCATCAGCCGCGTCGACACCACGGTCGACAAGCAGCTCGAGGCCATCGGCACTGAAGAAGCTCTCGCCCTGCGAGGCAAAGCAGCCATCAACAACGCCTGCCTCGCCTACCGCCGGTTTGAGGAGATTTTCGACGGGCCGGACTTCGCGACCCTCGCCGCGCGCGGCGCCCGCCCGCAACGCCCGCTGTGGGCCTCGACCTCGACCAAGAACCCGGAGTTCTCAGACGTGCTTTACGTCGAGGAGCTCATCGGCTCGCGCACCGTCAATACCATTCCTTCGTCAACCCTCGACGCTTTCCGGGATCACGGCAAACCCCGTGATGCTCTCGTCGAGCATCTGACCGCCGCCGACTCTGTCATGGCCGACCTCAAACGCCTCGGAATCGACATCGACCAGGTGACGACGAAGCTCCAGGAAGACGGCGTACAGGCTTTTTCGGTCTCCTTCCGCGAGCTCCTCGCCTCGCTGGCGGCAAAGATCTCGTCGTACTGATCGTATGCTTACAGGAGGCGGATGAATGTGCGGCATCATCGGATACGTTGGCGAGCACCAGGCGGTCCCGGTCATTCTCGACGGCCTGCGTCGGCTCGAGTACCGCGGCTATGACTCGGCCGGGATGGCCGTCATGGGGCCGGACCGCATCGACGTCCTGCGCGCCGCCGGCAAGCTCGCCAATCTCGAGGAGCGTGCATTCGAGCACCGGCTCCGCGGCACTACGGGTATCGGTCACACGCGGTGGGCGACGCACGGCGCACCCACCGAGGCCAACGCCCACCCTCAGATCGACGCCACCGGCGATGTTGCCGTTGTGCACAACGGTATTCTCGAAAACTACAGCCAGCTGCGCCAGGAACTCACCGAGGACGGCGTCGCCCTGCAGTCGGACACCGACACTGAGCTGATCGCTCAGCTGCTTGGCCGCGCCGTCGGCACCCTCGAGGAACGGGTGGTTTCTATCCTTCCTCGCCTCGAAGGACAGTTCGCGGTTGTCGCGGTCAGCCGACAGGCGCCCAACTCCCTGGTCGCCTTCCGACAGGGTCCTCCGCTCGTATTGGGGGTCGGCGATGACGAGAACATCGTCGCTTCCGACGTCGTCGCCCTGCTCCACCGCACACGCAACGTCGTTTACCTGGAAAACGGGGACATCGCCGTCGTTCGCCGTGACGGCATTCGTATCACGACGGTTGACGGCGACATCGAGCGACCAGTGGAGAAGCTCGACTGGGATCCAGGACGCATGGACAAGAGTGGCTTCCGCCATTACATGCTCAAGGAGATCCACGAGCAGCCCGACGCCATTCGAAATACCGTCCGGGCCTACCTGAACTCGGACCGCACCGCCGTCAACCTCGACGGTCTCGGTTTTCCTCACGATCGCCTGCAGGCAGTCAAGAGGGTCCACCTCGTCGCCTGCGGAACCTCGTGGCACGCCGCCCTGGTCGGCAAGTTTCTCATCGAGAAGCTCGCCGGTCTGCCAACCGAAGTCGACTACGCTTCCGAGTACCGGTACCGCGAACCGCTGCTGGGCGAAGACGTGCTGACGGTCGGCGTCACCCAAAGCGGTGAGACGGCCGATACGCTCGCCGCGATGGAGCTGGCACAGGATCAGGGCGCTCTGCTCGCCACAATCTGTAATGTGCGCGGTTCCTCTGCCTGGCGAATGACCAAAGCGGCAATGCTCACCCAGGCCGGGCCCGAGATCGGCGTGGCCTCGACCAAGGCCTTCACAACACAATTGGTGGCGCTCTTCCTGATGGCCCTGGCCCTGCGTCGCAACCGGGGGCTCAACGACGATCATGACCGGGAGCTCGTCCGGCAGCTGCAACGATTGCCGCTTGCCATTGACCAGGCATTAGCGATCGACGATACGCTCATGAACTACGCAACCGAGCTGCTCACAAGCGCGACGGACTCGCTCTACCTCGGCAGAGGCCTGCAGTACCCGATCGCACTCGAAGGGGCATTGAAGCTCAAGGAGATCTCCTACCTCCACGCTGAAGGCTACCCCGCCGGAGAGATGAAGCACGGTCCCATCGCCCTGCTCACCGACGGCTTCCCAGTCGTCGCTGTCGCCCCCAAGACCCCAACACGAGAAAAGCTGCTCGGCAATCTCCAGGAGGTCAGGGCTCGGGGAGCTGCCGTCATCGCCGTGGCCGAGGCCGGCGCCATCGACGTGGCACAGGTGGCGGACCTCGTGCTCCCGATTCCCGACGTTCACCCATTGCTGCAGCCCATCGTCGCGGTCATCCCCCTGCAGATGATCGCCTACCGCGTCGCTGTCGAACTCGGTCTGGACGTGGACCAGCCCCGAAACCTGGCCAAGAGCGTGACCGTGGAGTAACACCCCTCCAGACGGCACTGCGCATGTTCGAGAACGGAAAAATTCATGGCTTCACTTCTGGACAATCTCAACGACCCGCAGCGCCAGGCCGTGACGGCCGGCGAGGGGCCATTGCTCGTCATCGCCGGCGCCGGCTCCGGCAAGACCCGGGTCCTCACCTATCGAATCGTGCACCTGCTCGCCCGCGGTGATGCACAACCGTTCGAAATCACCGCCGTCACCTTCACCAACAAGGCGGCACGGGAGATGAGAGAACGCGCACAAACGCTCACGCCGGACCCGGCTCTGCTGCGAGGCGCCTTTCTGGGGACATTTCACCGATGGGCCCTCGAAATCTTGCGCCGTTGGCCCGATGCCGCAAACCTCGACCGACGGTTCTCGATCCTCGACAGCGATGATCAGCGCGCCGTGCTCTCCCGAATCCTCAAGGACCAGGGCATCGACAAAAAGGAGTTCCCTCCACGAATGGTGCTGTCGAGGATTTCGAGCCACGTCAATCGACTGGAGGGAGTCGAGACCCTCGAAAACCAGCCCGGTGACGCCCGCGCCCAGGTCATCGCCCGCGTGTGGAAACGCTACGAAAAGCGCAAGGCCGAGCTCAAGGTGGTCGACTTCGACGACATGCTCTCGCGAACGCTCGGCGCGCTCAAAAACAGCGACACCGTACGCCGCGCCGTCAGCCGCCGCGCCCGCTGGTTGCTTGTCGACGAATTCCAGGATACCAACCGGTTGCAGATGGAACTGCTGCGAACCATCATCACCAAGGACGGCAACATCACAGCTGTCGGGGACGAGGACCAGAGCATCTACCGCTGGCGCGGCGCCGAGATGTCCAACATCCTCGATTTTGATCAACACTTCACGGGCGCCCAGCTCGTCACCCTGGAGCAGAACTACCGTTCCACCCAGCCTATCCTCGACATCTCGGGTGATCTGATTTCGAACAACCAACGCCGCCACGCCAAGAAGCTCTTCACCGAGGAGAAGACAGGCGAACCGGTGCAACTGCACATCGCCGACGACGAACGGCACGAGGCACGCTGGACGACAGACCGTATCGAGGAGCTGATCCCCGAACACGGTCCGGAACAGATCGTCGTGCTCATGCGAACCAACGCCCAGACCCGCCCCTTCGAGGAGGAGCTGACCCGCCGCCAGATTCCCTACCAGGTCGTCGGTGGTTTGCGTTTCTGGCAACGTGCCGAGGTCAAGGACGCCCTGGCCTATCTCCGTCTGGTGGTGCGCCCCGATGACGAGGTCGCTTTCCGTCGGGTCGTCAACGTGCCCGCCCGCGGAATCGGCGCGGCGACCCTCGACGTCCTGCAACGCCACGCCGAGAAAACCCTTTCTACGCTGCCGGTCGCGGCGCGTGAGCTCCCCGACCAGCTGACGCCACGGGCACGCCTCGCCCTGAGCCGCTTCTTCGAGCTTCTCGACGAGGCGCGGGGACAGCAGGGCGTGCTCGAACCCGCCGACTTCGTGGGCTGGCTGCTCGAAGAATCCGGCCTGCTCGGGCTCTACGACGGCGAGGATGAGGACAAGGTCATGCGCCGTGAGAATCTGCGTCAACTGGCGTCGGCGGTGGCGGAATCGGCCGCCCAGGGCCAGGACATCGATGCCTTTCTCGACGGCGTCGCGCTCTTCGAGGACAGCGACGAAAGGGCGACGTCGAAGACGGTCAAGCTGATGACTCTGCACGGCGCCAAAGGGCTCGAGTTCGACGCCGTCTTCATCGCCGGGCTCGAGGACGGGCTGTTGCCGCACGCCAACTCACGCGACGACAGCGAAGGCCTCGAGGAGGAACGCCGTCTCGTCTACGTCGGCATGACCCGGGCACGACGCCGGCTGGCCCTCACTGCTGCCCGTCAACGTTTCCTCTTTGGCCAACGTCAAATGACCCGCCCCTCACGATTCCTCGCCGAGGTTCCCCAATCGCGGTATCACGATGTCTCTGATATCCCTGTCGATCTGCAAAACGGCGACTGGGCCGGCGGCGAGTCCGGCAGAGCGACCTTCATGAACCACGACCGAGGTCAACGCGCCCCAATGGCCCCGGCAACCACGGGAGTACCGCGAACAGGCACCTCTGCCGGAGCAGGAACAGCCAGACGCACCGGGCGCAAGATCGCCCCCACTGTGGTCGATGGCGCGGGTCAAGGCTGGCGGCCCGGGGACCGGGTCCGTCACGGCCGATTTGGAACCGGCGTCGTGCTGTCGTGTCAGGGCCGCGGGCCGCAGCTCAAGCTCGTCGTCTACTTCGACCGCGACGGTCGCAAGACGCTGGTGCCGACGATTGCGAAGTTGGAGAAGGTGTAGACCCCACCCAC
>CAZCEX010000057.1:0-13482 GCA_964497785.1 uncultured Thermoanaerobaculia bacterium
CTCGTTGCGGGCTGAAGGACCGTTCGTGGCGGTGAACTGTGGCGCCATACCAGGTGAGATCCTCGAATCCGAACTCTTCGGACACGAAAAGGGCTCCTTCACCGGCGCCCATCAGAGACGAATCGGTCTCGTCGAGTCGGCTTCGGGTGGAACTCTATTCCTCGATGAGGTCTCCGAGCTGTCACTCGATCTCCAGGTCAAGTTGCTTCGTGTGCTCGAGGATCGCATGGTGACGCGGGTGGGTGGGACCATTCGGATTCCCGTAGACTTCCGGCTGGTCGCGGCGACCAACCGGAATCTCGAGCAGTGGGTCACAGAAGGTCGATTCCGGGAAGACCTGTTTTATCGTTTGAAGGTTGTGACACTCCAGATTCCGACCCTGAGAGAGCGGGCCGACGACATTCCACTCTTCGTCCAGCATTTTATCGAGCACTTCAACGAGGAGCTCGAAAGGAGCGTCAAGGGAATCCACCCTGCAGTGCTGGGCGTCCTGAAACGATACCCGTGGAAGGGCAATGTTCGTGAGCTGCGGAACCTGATGGAGTCGCTGATTCTTTTTGCAACGGGGGACGAGATCACGCTCGAGGACCTTCCTGCCGAGTATCGAACCGCTCCTACAGTGAATGTGCAGGACCCGGGTGGCCCCTGGGTTCCCAGACCGATGGAAGAGATTGAAAAAGAGGCCATTCTCAAAACGCTCGAGTATACAAACGGCCACCGTGGCAAGGCCGCAACCCTCCTCGGAATCGGTCTGCGGACATTGCAGCGAAAGCTCAAGGAGTATGGAGAGGTTTGAAGGCCCCGGGGGGCCCGGCAAACCTCAGCTATAGTGGTGACAGTCGAAAGGAGACACCATGGAGATACCCGGCCAGGTTTCCCTCTACTGCCCGTTGATTGATGCCAAGGGGACGACGGCGAAGCTCGTCTCGGTGATGCCAGAGGGTTACTATCACCTCGAGGTATCCATTAAGAATCTCAGACATACGATGTTCGTGCCGATCGGGCACGCTGCTCTCTATTTTTCCGAACCGGAGCCGCCGATCGAACAAGCTGACGATTTTGAGATCGAACGTTAGGGTAGTTCTCAGGCATATCTTGAGCCGCCAGCGAATGATCTCGGGGGTTTCATTGTTACCCCTGGCGTGAAGGTACTCGACGCTTTGAATTCTGCTTTCGGAAGGTATTGGACCGAGGTGCTCCAGTACATTGACGATGCCGTAATCGTCATGGATGGTGAGCGCCAGCTGCGTTTTGTAAACCGCCGCGCTCGAGCCCTCCTCGGTTATTCGCCGGGTGACCGCATCGGTGGACGTTGCCGCCACACCACTCGTGGCATCGACTGCGAGCTTGCCTGCCCCCTGACCTTTGCGCTCGATCAGGAGCTGGTATCTGTCAGGGATTTTGAAACCACCTACCGTCGTGCGGATGAACGGGATGTCCCTTTGCGGGTCACAGTTCTACCTTTGCGCGACGAGGATGGTGACTTTGTCGGCGCGGTGGAAATCCTCAGGCCGGTCGGACTTGGGACCGGTTTCTTTCTCTCTGGAAGGGGCCCCGAGGTTGGCCAGGTGCGGGAGCGATTGACCGCGGTCGTAGACTCCGGTGCTGACGTGGTGTTGGTCGGGGAGAGGCCCATTCGTCTCGACGTTGCTCGGGATCTCCACCGAATCTCGGGCCTTGGGGACGAGCTCTTTCATGTGTGGCGGGGAGCATGGGGGGAGGTCACCCCTTGGCCAGCGGGTACCCGGTACGCAGATGGAGAGGACGGCCTGGCACTCTTCGATCAGGAGATGCCGAAGAGCTGGAGAAGGGTGGTCGGAGTAGGCAGTCTCGACGGAGCTCGAAGCCAGCTCCCTGCTGGGGTGGAGGTCATCGATCTTCCAAGTGTCGGACTGCTTCATGACGATCTGCCGACAATCGTGGCGGCGTGGGCGCAGCAGATCGGTCAAGGCCTCGAGCCCAGTGCAGCCGCGGTGCGGCAGTTGGTCGAGATCGCAGCCAATTCAGGGTTCGAAGAGGCCGGTATTGCTTTACGAACCGCAGTCGCAGTTGCCGACGGGCAGCTATTGCCCGAGCACATTCCTACCCCTTCGGATGATGTGCGTTTCGTCGACCGGTTGCTCGATGACGCGGATCCTTTTGCCTCGCTGGAAAAAGCGCTCGTAGTGGAGGTCCTGGAACGAAGCTCGTGGCGAATGCAGGAAGCGGCGGTACGTCTCGGTATTTCGAGGGTCACTCTGTGGCGCAAGCTCAAGGAGCATGGCATCCAGAAACCTGGCTAGACCGCATTAAGGGTATCCCAACAATCAGGTCGATGCCCGCCGCAGCGGCGTGAATTTGAACCGCGAAGGCGCGAAGCACGCAAAGAAGAACGCAAAAAGGCAAAAATAAGAACTTTGCGCTCTTGGCGTCTTTGCGGTTCAATTGCCCTATATTGCCTCTCGGCTACCACTCACGATCACCTGACCCAACGGACAGGCTTGGTGCGGGTTAGATGGCCCTACGGTTCCTCGTGGAAGGTGAAGCGGTAACCAACCCCCCGCACGGTGTGGAGGTGAAGAGGACTGCGTGGGTCTTCCTCGAAGTACTTTCTCAGCCGGTGGATAAACGTGTCCAGTGTGCGCGTTGAGGTGTCGAAGCTATAGCCCCAGACCCGTTCCAGAAGCTCGCCACGCGACAGAACGCGATCCGGGTTCTCGGCAAAGAAACGCAGCAGCATGGCTTCGCGTTCCGTGAGGTCGTGCGATCCTGCTCGAGTTGTGCATCGCATCTTTTCGAGGTCGGCTTCAAACGCCCCGATCCGAATCACCGGATCGCTGCGGGTTGGGCTCCGTGACCACTCGGAGCGGCGCAGGATTCCGCGAATGCGGAGTATCAACTCTTCGACGACAAAGGGTTTCGTGAGATAGTCGTCGGCGCCGCTCCGGAGGCCGAATATCCTGTCCGCATCCGACCCGCGCGCGGTGAGAAAGAGGATCGGGATTTCGAGGCGCTGCGCGCGAAGGCGAGAGCACACCTCGAACCCGTCGATGCCTGGAAGCATGATGTCCAGGACAACAAAGTCAAAAAGAGCCGAATCGTTCGCGAGTATGTCGAGAGCCTCCTCACCGGTGTGGGAGGTGGTCACGGCAAAGCCCTCGAGCCCGAGGTTTCGGGCCAGGCCTATCGCTAGACGTTCGTCGTCTTCGACGATCAGGAGACGGATCGGGTTCTTCAAGTCCATGGCTCCTTCGATTCTACCTCATGTTACAATCCAGGCTCGAAATTTTATGGAGGTTACTGATGTATAGAGGTTTACTTACACTGATGGTCATCGCACTGATTGTTGTTGCAACGCCGGTCGTGGCGGGCAAGATCGGCTTTGTGAACGCCGAGAACGCCGTGGTCCAAGTCGGGGAGGGACAGGCCAAGCTCAAGGAGCTGGAGGCTTGGGCAACTCCCCGTCGGCAGCAGGTCGAGCGGGCGGCTGCTCGAGTCACCGAGCTGAGGGAACAGATCGACGCGCACTCTGGAGTCGCGACCGATGATGCCCTGGAGGAACTGCGTCGGCAAGAGCTCGACGCGCGGCGCGATTTCGAAGATCAGAAGCGCAACTTCGAACGCGACCTGTCCAAGAAACAGGACGAATTTCTTGAAGATGTAGCTCTCAAGATGGGAACCATTGCCGTGGAATACGGCAAGGCGAACGGGTACGACGCGATTTTTGTCTACGAGGCGCAGCCGTTGATCTATGTATCCGACGGAAGCAACCTGACGGAGCTGATCATCCGTATGTATAACGAACGGTTCCCTGTCTCGTAGGATGAACCGCTTTGGCCTTTGATCGACCCACTTTTTGTGGAGGTCGGTGGGGGCCAATCCGGTCAGGTCTCCAGGCGCTATACTCGTCGGCGATGCGGCTGAGCCTTTTTTTTGTGGGTCTTTTGCTCGTGGGTGGGGGTTGGGCGCAGGAGCCCTTCGAACTCGAAGTCCTGCGAGCTGATCTTCCGTCAGCCATGGTGCCCGGAGAAGGCCGGCTCGTGGCGGTGACCTTTGTGAACCGTGGGGCCCGATCCTGGGAACCCGGGGCAGGATTCTCGGTCGCTGCCCACTGGTTTTTTCCTGATGGAGAAGAGATGGTCTGGGACGGTCCCAGGACCGAACTACCCACCACTGTTCCTTCGGGAAAGTCCGTGAACATCGACGTCCTGGTGAGCGCGCCTGCTGAGGAGGGCCCTGCCCTGATTCAGTTTGACGTGGTCCAGGAGGACGTGCTCTGGGTTTCTCGGCGATCGAAGAATCCAGCCACTTTTTTTCCGGTCGTCATCACCCGGATGCACAGCTTCGTCCTCGACGAAACCGAGATGCCTGCATGGGCGCGTGCAGGGAGTCAGGTTCGAACACGAGTGAGCTTGCGCAATGACGGCCTGACGGCCTGGGAATCAGACGGGACGTTCGGTGTTGCCGCCCACTGGCGGAGACCGCACGGGGGCGACGTGATCTGGGAAGGACGGCGAACCCGAATGCCGCACCGGATCGGAACCGGCGAAACAGTCATGGTGTCGGCGGCTGTGGACGTACCGGAGGGCGCCGGGTCCTGGCTTCTGGAGTGGGACGTCGTTCATGAAGGTGTGTGCTGGTTCTCAGAGCGGATCGAAGAAAGACCACGGTCTGAGGTCGTGGTCGTCCTGCCATCGTGTGCGGAGGGTTGGCCGGCGGTTGGAGCGACCCTGGTTCTCATCGTGCTGGCGCTGGGCCTGGTCCGGGGCTGGTGGGGGACGGTCGATCAAGGTCGCTACCTGGACCTCATCTGGGTCGTCGTAACACCCTGGCTCGTCGAGCGGACAGTGACCGAAATCGGTGTGCGCGGGGGCCTGGTCAGCCTGCTCGGTCTTGTTGCCCTGGCAGCTGTGATGAATCTGTTTCCTCGAGGCTACCGCCTGCTCCTTGCCTGGCTCGGTGGTGCTTCGGTGGTCGTACTCCTGGTCGCTGACCGTGTGTATGTCAGGTTTTTTCAGGATCTGCCGTCGGTCGGGTCAATCGGCGGGGTCGGCCAGGCCGATCGCCTCGGGGCCAGCGTTCTCAGTCTCGTCGAGCCAGGAGATGTCGTGCTCCTATGCGCAGCGGCTCTGGGTTTTCTGGTGATCTTTCTGGTACACCAGATACCAGCGGTGCCGGTGGTTTTCGAGAAACGCCTCGTGATCGCGGGGGTCGTTCTCGCGTTTTTCGGCCTGATCCTCGGATCGGCTGCCCGAGGGCCGGCGGTGCGTCAGGTCTTCCGCCGTCTCTTCGTTGCCCGGGACATTGGCGTGATCGGCGCCCACATCGTGGATGTGGGTGGGTGGGCCGGGCGGAGTCTGGCCAGACGGGGCCTGACGCCCGTGGAGCTCGCCAGGGTTGAGCGCTGGTATCGCGATCATGCCCCCGGGCGGGTCGCCGCCGGACCTCTGTTCGGAGTGGCTCGAGACCTCAACCTGCTCATGATTCAGGCGGAGAGCCTACAGCTCTTCGTTCCTGGCCTGTCGATCGAGGGGCAGGAGGTGACACCGACGCTCAATCGATGGGCCCGAGAGGGCATCGTCTTCGACCGGGTGACCGACCAGACCGGCCACGGGCGCAGCTCGGACGCGGAGCTCCTGACTCAGGTCTCTCTGCTCCCGCTGGCAGATGGCGTCGCTGCTTTTGCCGGCGCCGGCAACAGCTACACCTCGCTCGCTGGAGTTCTGACGGGTATTGGTTACTCCACGTTGTCAGCGGTACCGTTCGACCGGACCTTCTGGAATCGCAGCGTCACCCACCAGGCATACGGTTACTCTCAAAGCCTCTTTGCGGGGGATTTTGCGCCGGGCGAGATGGTTGGATGGGGGCTCAGCGATCGTGAATTCCTGGGCCGCATGGGCCGCCGCCTCGCCGATCTGCCGGAACCCTTCTGTGCTTGGCTTATCACGCTGTCCCTCCACCACCCCTTTGCAGGATTTCCGGAGGGCCTCAAGGAGCTCGATGTGGGTCGGTGGACAGGATCGCCGGTGGGCGCGTACCTTCACACGATGCGTTATTTCGATCGCGCTCTCGCAGATCTGGAGGAGGGTTTGGTTGAGTCTGATCTTTTCGATTCCACCGTAATCGTCGTCTGGGGCGACCATGACGCCGGATTCGAGTGGACTCCCGAGGTGGCTGCTTTGATGGGGGTGACGCCGGATGAGGCGGGCTGGTATGTCAGCCAAAGAGTACCTTTGGTCATTCACCTACCGACCGGCCTCGGTATTTCCGGCCATCATTCCGATCCCGCCGGTCATGTCGACGTCGCTCCGACGCTTGCAGCTCTCCTCGGGATCGATCCGGCGCCAATGGCATGGATGGGGCGCAATCTCCTGGGGCAACCGGGCGACGAGCCCGTCGTTGGTGAGTATGACTGCTGGATGGACAGCCGGCATGTGTTTTTGCAAGGCGACGGGTCTCTCGAGGGCGGCGAGTGTCTTGATGTTGATACGCTGAATTCGAGACCGGTATCTGCCTGTGCCGCGGCCTTCCAGAGGGCGGGCGAGAGAGTCGAAATCGCTCAACTCGTGCTCCAATACGACCTCCAGGAGAAGTTGACGACCGAGCTACTGGTGGACAGCCCGTGATCCGGGTCAACCCGCATTATTTGCCGGTGTTTGTCACGAGGGCGGTGAGGTGCTGTGCGCATTGGAGTTTTCGACGCGAGGGGCGCGGAGGCGTACTTTTGAGTCCGTTGAGCACCCCGAGGCGAGAAAACACCGCTGAGTGGAGTACATCGCCGCCCGCACCAGAAGGATGGTGAATAGTGCGGGTTAAGCCCTGGCGCCTGTGGGGGCTGGCTGATGTGAGGCTGGATGTAGCGCTGACCGCAGTGGCCGTTGCGGGGCTGTTGTGGTCGCGATTCTTTCTCCTGGCTTCGGGTCCTTGGGAGTGGGACGAGACTCTTTTCGCGAGGGGCATGCTCCACTTTGAGATGGCGGCACACTTCCCCCATCCACCGGGTTTTCCGGGCTGGTTGGCCGTCGGGAGATTGATGCTGCCGCTCGCGGGAGAGCCGTTGATCGCACTCCAGTGGGCATCCGCAGCGGCTTCGGTTCTGTGTCTTTGGCCCCTCGCTGCACTTGGTCGACGAGTAGCTCAGCCGCCAGTCGCCGTGGCCGCCGCACTGGGAGTGCTCTTTCTTCCGGGACCGTGGTTGTTCGCAGTTCGTGGTTTTTCTTCGACCGCAGCAGCATTTCTGGCGTTCTCGGCCGGCGCTGTCTGGGTTGGCGGATTGGCGGGTAGGCGGGCGACGGCCTTCACTTTGCTGTCGGTCGGGGCCTTTCTTGTTCGGCCGATCATCCTCCCTGCTCTGGCTGTACTGTGGTTGGGCGGCGTCTGGTCAGTCAGACCCCGACGCCGTCTTGTGCCGGGTTTGCTGGTCGGAGGCGGCGCCATCGTCTTGGCGCTCGCGGTCATGGCCTGGTTGGAGGGGGGAGTGGCCGCCTACCTGCGGCCGATCGTGACTCATGCGGGTCGCCATGCGGCGCGTCTGCACCTCAACTCCGGAGGGGCTGGTGATCTCGGGATCGTCAAGGGTGTTGGGGGAATAGCCCCGGCGTGTTTGCTCGGGCTGGTCGCCCTTGTCGGCGTGGTTGCATGGGGGAGACGCGTCGGTAGCCGAGCTGCCGTAGTTTGGCTTGTGATTCTGGCCGCAGCGATCGGGCCTCTCCTGGTGCTGCAGAATCGCACCTATGCACGGTATGCGGTGCCGGTCCAGATGGTGATGGCGCCGCTGGCGGCGGGAGCGGCGGCCTCGCTCCCACTCTCGGCGGCAGTGACCGGGTTGCTTGTGGCGGGGGCTCTGTCTGCCGGGTGGGCCTTTCCCTTACTCAAAGAGCAGCACGAGACGCGCCTGGCCGCCTGGGAGGCGACGCTCGCCGCGGAGTCTCTCGCACGGAGAAACGACTGGGCGGTCGTGGTTGAGCCGGAGGTCCATCCCTTCGCCTCGTACCGGTGGCATGTCATTGAACGCGCCGGTGGAACGGCGCCTCCGTTGGTGCTCTCCCCCCGCGCCCCGGAACCCTGGGCCGGCCTCGATCGTCCCTGGGTCGTCGCCACGGTCCACCCTCGGCTCTACCACCCGTCACTGTCAGCCCGGGAAGCTGCCTGGGGCGGGGTGAGCGACCGTCTGCAACCGCTGACTCAGCAGCGTTTCCTGAATGCGGCGATGATCGAGAACCCTCCGTTGCCGATCGGGACCTGGTGGTCACGGGAAAGCCTGGAAGACGGCACGTCGTTCATGTGGGCCGGCCCGGATGCCGAGCTCTGGTTGCCCCCGATGCCCGAAGGAACGTGGATCGGCCTCGATGTGCGCCCTGCAATCGGAGATGAGCCCCTGTTTGTCGTGCTCGATGAAGGGCAAGAGCACATCGTGCCGGGAGGCGCCGAGCGTCAGTGGTTATGGTTCTTGAAATCTGGGTCTCGGTCACGGCCGGTTGTCCTCAGGCTGAGTCGGGCGCGCGGTTTCACAGCCGGTCATGGGGACGAACGAGAGCTGTCGGCACAAGTCTTCGACGTCAGTGTCAGGCCCCGAGGCGAAGGTTTTGGTGGTCCGGTGGCCTCGTCGGCCGAACGTGGTGCGCTGCGGCTGTCTTGTGACGGATGCTACGGAGCCGAGGTCTTCGGCGAGGCGGGGCGTGGTGTGTGGCTCGAGGCGGCAGCTCGTCTGAGACTCGCTCTCGACGAGCCGGGGCGGCTGACACTTCGATTCTTGGCGCCACGGGCATCCCCGCCCAATACTGTGATCAGGATCGCAGGGAAAAGGGTCGCTGGGCCTCAAGATATCTCTGGGAACCCGGTTGTGGTCACTCTGGATATCGGGGTGACAGACCTTGCCGACCGGGCTGTCGAGCTTGTTATTGCCAGCGATCCGCTGGTCCCGGCTCACACTGGCGAGGGGGCCGACTCTCGGCGGCTCGGGGTGGTTTTGCTCGGTCTCGAGTTCCAACCAGCTGCGTCGCCGGCTGCGGGATGGTGGAGTGGGTGACGATGGAGCGTGCAGGGTACAAGCCATTTCCGGTAGGGTCTCCAGGTCTTGGCGTCAGGTTGTGGCGGTCGGTGTGCGTCTTTGTACTCGCAGTCGTGACGGTGATTCACGGAGGGTGTGGATCCATCGCATCGGCGCCGGTTGAAACCCGCAGTGAACCTACGGTTTACAGATTGCACGAAACATGTCGCCTGGCACCGGTGCGGGGTGACGCGAGCGGCGTGGTTACTGCCGACGGATCGGTTGTGATAGCGGCCGACGGACCCGGAATATTACGATCCGACGATGATGGTGAGACCTTCGTTCAGGTCGCCAGGCCGCGGCCTTTTCGGTGGCCTTCTGTTGCGGCCGATGGATCTCGAGTCTGGGTCTCCTGGGTTCGCACGAAGGAGGTTTCGACCGCCGTGGTCGCCGCCCTGGGAACGGGCCTCGGACTCAAGACCCCAGTCATGGAGTCTTCGCGGGTTCTCATCGACACCGAGTTGCTCGCCCTTGGAGGTGGTCACCTTTTGCTTTTCGTGACCGAAATCGATGGGTCGGCCAACCAGAACAATGCGGTCTATACGATCCACTGTCTCGGCTCGAAGAACGGCGGTCTGACCTGGGGGAAGCGGTCGATCGTCACGACGGGGCCGCGGGGAATCAATCTCGAAGATACGCGGGCAGTGGCGCTTTCTGGAGGGCACGTCCTCCTCGCCTTTGAGTGGGAGGGCGAGGACAAGGGTGCATCGCAGATCATGATGGTCCGATCGACCGATCAGGGGACTACGTGGTCGCAGCCGACGCTCCTCTGGGGCGGCGGTCCCGCGGATCGTGAGCCCGGCGGATTCGGAAGGAGAGGCAAGGAACTCTGGTTCGTGGCGTCTACGGACGAAGGTGCGCAGCTTCGGTCGTACTCGGGCGCACGGATTGCCCTCATCCGATCACGTGATGAAGGGCTGTCGTGGTCGAGTCCGAAAGTGCTCATCGACGAACCGAATCAGCTCGCCATGGGGATCGTGGTCGTTGGCCAGGCTGTGCTGGTGCTCAGCGTTCGAAACTACGAGCAGCGCCGGGAAAGAGCTCTGGCTGTTTTCCGCATCGACCCAATCGGACGTTGGCGGCTCGGGTGTGGCGGTGACTCCGGTCTATGAGGAGCTTTGACCAGTGCTTGTAGCAGGTTCCCATCCAGAAACTCAGCAGGACCCGGAAAGTGCGGTGGGTGCTCTCAGCGGCCTGAAAACCACCAGCGGAGTCGCTGCCACAGCTTGACCGGCAGGAGGTTCTCTAGCTGGGCGTTTCTTTTTTTCAGGTCGTCGAGCGTGCGTCGTTGGGCGTCGAGGATATGCTCGTGTTCTTTCGCTGTGTCGGATGCTTGTTGCTCAGAACGGCGGAGTCTGGTCTCGAGATCTGCCGTGCGGTGATCCGCGGCATCAAGTGATTTTTCAAAACCATCGCCGGGCGAGAGATCGAACTCGGGCAGGTGAGTCCAACGGATAGGACAGGATGCGTTGGGGGCCGCGAGGGTTGATTCGCCCGAGCTGCGCAGGTCTCGGGTCACCCGGTCCCGGTCGAAGCCGATCACCAGCGACTGGAGCTCGGCTTCAGCGTGGTACATCCTCTCGAGATCGTCGGTCAACGAAGGAAGACCACAGAGCGCTGCCATCTTGCAACATATCTGATCCACCGTCAGATCTTCGGACCAGGGATGCCGGGCGCCGCCCTGGACGATGTCGAGCGCAAAAAACCACAACGCGCGCAGCTCCGCCAAAACGGGATCGACGCCGCCCTCCACACGCCATTCGCGATCGACGAACTCGACCCCACTCTGGGTGAGTAGGAAGTTCGACGGACTGACGTCGAGCATGTCGTCCGGCAATGCCGGAGCGTGCGGAGCGGGTGAAAAGGGGTGGCTGGCGACCTCAGGTGCGGCTGCCGTTTGTACGTTTTTGAGGAAGGTGGTCCAATGCTCCAGGGCCGCGGCCAGTTCTTGCTCGTTGCGGTGATGACAGGCCTCCAGGGCGAGCTGCTCGAGCGTTTTTCCCCGGTGCCAATGATCGTCGCGGCCGGGCAGCTGGGAGAGCCAACCTTCTTTTCGTTTCCCGTCGTCGCCCGTGTTGGGCCGTGCCCTGATTCGAAGCTCGTCACCGTGAGCAACGACCACCTGGGTCCGTTTCCATCGCGCCCGGCGCTCTCCGCCCAGGATCCAGGCCATAACCGACGGGTCGACGAGTTCGGTGAGGTCGCGGTCCTCGGCGGCTGCGAGAATCAGAAAGGAGTTGGCGACATCGGGCCCCAGGCCTGCGTCGAGCATTACTCGATGGACTCGGCGATCGTCGGTCAGGACTGTGCGAGGAAAGGCAAAATCATGGACGGGCCGTCGTACGACCTGATCGACGATGTCGGTGGCGTCGCCGAGCTCGAAGGCATCTTCTGACAGGATGACGGCCGGTAGCTTGTAGTCAGGGTAGGGGAAGAGCCACCGTTGTGCAGCAAAGCCCGCCGAAGCAAGAAGGTGACCGAGCTGGCGCCGGGACCAGGTTCGAGCGCCAAAACCCTCGGCGTAGTCCTCGATTCCCGCCCAAGGAAGCCCGACATGGTCTTCCCGGTAGCCCAGCAGGTACTTCAGGCCGATCTGATTCTCAATGGCGATGAGCAGGGCGCCCCTCGGTTTGACCAATTGCCTGAGGTGCTCGAGCAGGGACTTTGGGCCGTGCTTGCCACCTTCGGCAGTGGTGGAGTACTCGAGTACGCCGACGAGGCACGCGAGGTCGAAGGTTCTGTCGGTCTCGAGGTGGGAGATGTCTCCACACGCAATTTCGACGCGCTCGAGATCGGCGCAGCGCAGGGCGGCGGCCCGTGCTCTCGGCAGGGCGCCTTCGACGCCGAGCACCCGGGCGCCTTGCTCGCCGAGTGCTCGGCTGATGGCGCCGGTGCCGCAACCCACGTCGAGGACATCGAGGTCATGGCTGAGCTCGAGGGGTCGGATGAGGTGTCCCCTCATGCGCGAGAAATGATAGCGGGTCGGCCAGTCCACCATGGCGTTCGCGAGTTCGTCGGATTCGGAAGACCGGTCGGCAGCCCCTTCGAGCGTTGCGAGGACCCGGTCCTCGGAGGAGTCCGAGTAGTCCAGGGTGGCGTCGAGAATGCGAATTCCGGTCAAAGGGTCGGTGGGCATCAGACCGCGACCTATCCGAGCCTGGTCAGCCTGGGGACCAGGATGTCCCGACAGACCTTGCGCAGCGCCACGAGCGTCTGCCGGTCGCTGTCGGTGCCGTCTTCGCTGCTTCGGTCGTTGTCGGTGCGGGAGCAGGTTGCTGCAGGAAGCATGGTGAGGTATTCGAGTGCCGCGCTCGAGATGGCGCGCACCTCGTCGCGGTGGGCGTCGTTGACGAGAAAACCGATCTCGGCATCGACGAACTCCTTCGCGGCAGCCGGATCGGGGGCGTGGCTGAGAGCGAAAATCAACCGATTACGATGCGACAGTCGGAGACGTAGGTCCCGGTCCGTGAACGATGAAGATTCTTCGTGGATGACGGCGGCTTCGGGCACGTAGAAAACCGGCCATCCGTTCCGCTTGAGACGGTCGCACAGCTCGACATCCTCGTAGTATCCGGGCGAGAAAAGCTCTTCGAACAGGCCGAGGTCTCGAAGGCATCGGGCCCGCAGCATGATCGCTGCGCCGGTCACGTAGTCAACCTCACGGGGCTCGCTGAAGTTTCCTTGATCGGCAGGTTCGTGGTGGCCGAAGTGAAGACCGACCATTCGCGGGCGATCGAGGTAGCCACCTGCGTGTTGCAGGCTGTTCCGATCGGGGTAGAGGATCTTTGCTCCCAGGGCGCCCGCCTTCGGGTGGTCTTCCATGAACCGCGCAAAAGCCGCTAGGGCGCCTGGCTCGAGACGGGCGTCCTGGTTGAGCAGGAGCACGCCCGTGAGGTCGCGGTCGGCGGCGAGTGCCGCCTCCATGCCCCGATTGGCGCCGATCGGGAAGCCGTAGTTGTGATCGAGGCAGAGGATGTCACACGCCGCGGACCTTGGGCCGGCGTCTTCAAAGATGTGTTTCGCCCTCGCGACCGTGTCGTCTGCGCTCCCGTTGTCGACCACAATGACGGCCGGGTCGCCTTCCTGGTCGAGAATCGACTCGAGGCAGCCATCGATCCATGGCGCACCGTTCCAGGCCACGACGACGACGGAATAGCTCACGGTGTATCCGAGTCGCGGCCGCGGAGGCGAGAGACCTCCTCGGCGACCATGGTGAGCTCACTGTGAAGGTCGGAGGACAGCTGGCTGAGCTGCTCAAAAACCGTATGGAGCTCAACGGCATTGGTCTGAGCCCCGGCCGCCATGGTTGCTACCCTGTCGTGATCGGCCTGAATGTGCCCGACGTGGTCGAGCACTGCCCTGGAGTCCTTCTCCAGGTTGTCCGCCATCAGGGTGGACCTGACCTTGAACTCCTCGAGCGCTTCGAGTTGGTGGGTCATCGTCTCCTTCGTCGC